>JANOVQ010000462.1:0-17556 GCA_031417495.1 Pseudomonadota bacterium
AGACTTGAAGTCTGGCGCGGTCAGTGCGCTGGTGATCTGGCGCGCGCGGTCGGCGCGGAAATTCGCGAACACCACGCAGTCCCCGTCCTGCAGGGTGACTGGTGCTAAGCCCTCGCGTTGAATCACGCTGGGTTGCACAAATTCGTCTGTCTCGCCGCGCGCATAGGCTGCCTCGAGTGCGGCCAATGCGCTTGCTGCGCGATAAGGTGCGATCCCGTTGACGATGAGTTCATAGGCCTGCTGCGTGCGCTCCCAGTGCTGGTTGCGATCCATTGCCAGGTAGCGCCCCACCAGGCTTGCGAGACGGCCGAGCTTGAGTTCGGCACAACGTTTCTCGATGAGTTCAAGCGAGGCGCGCGCGCTCTTCGGAGGCGTATCACGGCCATCCAGAAAGGCATGTAGGTAAACCTGCTTGACCCCGCTGCGGGCCGCTAGTTCGAGCAGCGCGACGAGATGTTCTTGGTGGCTGTGTACACCACCTGGCGAGAGTAAACCCATGAGGTGTAGCGCACGACCACTCGCGGCAAGCGCGTTGCAGGCTGCCGTTAGTACGGGGTTCGTGAAGAATTCACCGGTTTTGATGGCCTGTGAAATGCGCGTGAGATCTTGGTAGATGAGACGCCCCGCACCGAGATGCATGTGGCCGACTTCGGAGTTTCCCATCTGCTCATCGGGCAGGCCGACTGATAACCCGGAACAACGTAGCAAGGTATGCGGACATTCCTGCCACAGACGGTCCCAATGCGGAGTGGCGGCTTGCTGAATCGCATTGAATTCAGGTTCTTCGCGGTAACCCCAGCCGTCGAGTACGACGAGCAGGACTGAATGTGGGGGAGTCGTCACGGGCATCAATATCGATTCAGCGCTGCGCTACTTGATGAATCTGCGGGAGTGTATCATACGGTCCCCGCGGCCAGTCGGACCCAGCCCAGTCCTGCGCGGCGTACGTCACTTTTTTCGTAGCAGGTTTTAGTCATGGCTCGATTGCTCGAATTTGCAACCAATCATCCGCTGCTGGTCAGCGCTTTTTTCACGCTCCTTCTGATATTGCTGTGGACCACGCTTAAAAGCGCCACCGGCAGCGCCTTATCGCCGAGTGAGAGTGTGTTGCTGCTGAATCGGGAAGGCGCAGTGCCAATTGATCTGCGCGCTGAGGCTAACTTTCGTGGGGGTCACATCATTAACGCAGTCAGGGTGGAACTCGCCGAGCTCGACGAAGGCCTGAAGAAGCTGGAGAAGTATAAGACGAAGCCCTTGTTGGTCTATTGCGAGACCGGAACCAGTTCCGGGAAAGCGCTCGCGCGCTTGCGCGCGGCAGGATTTCCCAAGGTCTACCATTTACATGGCGGCATAGCGGCCTGGCGGGCCGATAACCTGCCGTTGGAAACCGCCAAATAAATCCGACTGGCTACTCAATCATTATCTCTCAACTGGAAACCTGTCATGGCCAACGAAACTGAAGCACCAACCGCGCCGCCGGCGCCGCAAGGCCAACTCGGCATTCAGAAGATCTATGTGAAGGATCTTTCCTTTGAGGCCCCCAATTCGCCGGCGGTATTCGCCGAACAGTTGAGTCCGACGTTAGACCTGCATTTTGGCAATGCCACTAATGCGCTTGGCAACGATCTGCACGAAGTGGTGTTGACGGTGACCGCGACGGTTAAACAAGCTGATCGAACGGTGTATCTGGTGGAAGTCAAACAAGCTGGAATTTTCACCATCACCGGCTTCTCTGAGCAGCATCTCCCCGCGATCATCGCGACCGCGTGTCCTAATGTGTTATTTCCCTTCGCCCGTGAAGCGATTTGCGATGTGGTGGGTAAAGGCGGGTTCCCGCAGTTGCTGATCGCGCCTGTCAACTTCGAGATGCTCTACGCACAGGAAGTGCAGCGCCGACGGACGGCTGCCGGCTCCGACAAAACCCATTGAGTCGATAACTTCTAATAAATTTTAAAGTCGCGTGCGCCGATGACTCCCCCGACGAGTGCGCGATCACCGCTGTTGATAATGGGCGCGGGCGCCTGGGGCACCGCGCTCGCGGCGTCGTTTGCGCGCGCCGGACAGCCTGTCTTTCTGTGGGGACGGGATGCGACCCGCCTTAGCGCGATGGCACATACCCGCGAGAATTCACGCTATCTGCCAGGAATTTTGCTGGCACCGTTGATAACCCCGATTGCGGTGTTGTCCGCACTCCCGCCGGCAGTGACCACCGTAGTCCTCGCTACGCCACTCCAGGCGACGCGCGCGGTGCTTAAACTCGCGCTGGCGCACGGGCTGCGTGAGTTCGTGTGCACTGCGAAGGGCGTCGAAACCCAAACCAATTTGTTGGTTCACGAAATTGTGGCTTCCGAATTACCGGAGGCACTCGCCGTCGGCATTATCTCAGGGCCGAGTTTTGCCCGAGAGGTAGCCGAAGGACGACCGACCGCACTCGCTGTCGCCACCACCCAGGCGGCTTTCGGACGCGAGTTGGTTGCGCGCTTGCATTCCGCCAGCCTGCGGCCCTATCTAACTGACGACATGGTGGGAGTTGCGGTCGGCGGAGCGGTCAAAAATGTGCTCGCGATTGCGGCTGGAATTGCCGACGGGCTGGCGCTCGGCGCCAACAGTCGCGCGGCCCTGATCACCCGCGGGCTGGCCGAGATCGCGCGCTTCGGAGTGGCGCTGGGTGGCCGCGCAGAAACGTTTATGGGACTGTCAGGCCTCGGCGATTTGGTCCTCACCTGCACGGACGACCAGTCGCGCAATCGTCGCTTCGGTCTGGCCCTAGGACGTGGTATGACCGCAGCCGACGCGGTGTCCGCGACCGGTCTCGTGGAAGGCTTGCCGACTGCTGCCGCCGTCATTGCCCGCGCGCGTCAATGCGCGGTGGATCTCCCCATTTGCGCGCAAGTCGCGCGCACACTCCACGGGGACTGCACGCCGGCGGAGGCCGTGCGCGCGCTGATGACGCGCGATTTGCCGGAAGGCTAGCGTTCTGCGCTGGTCTAAAGTGGTGACCCAGAGAGTCGATATCCAACTACGTTAGCTGCGATGATCGCGAACCTCCGCAGTGTTTGATCCTGGGATACGAACACTGAGGAACTCACCATGCCGCAGTCCGGCTTTAACCTTATCGAACTCATCACGGTTATTGTGGTCCTCGGGATTTTGTCCGCCTTCGCGTTGCCACGCTTCGCGGGGCTTGAGGCGCATGCACGCACAGCATCGTTGGAAGGTCTGGCGGGCAGCGACGTTCTTTACCTCGTCAAACTGCGCCCTCAATCGAGGGTGATTGGACGATCCCGGGTGCACATTGGCGCAGCGCTTCGTAGAGTGTGATGGCGACCGCATTCGCTAAATTCAAACTGCGGATCCCCTCGCGCATCGGAATTCTGAGTTCTGCGGTGAGCTGCAGTTGCTCACTGATAGTTGCCGGCAAACCGCCGGTTTCAGAGCCAAACAGCAGCACATCGCTCGCGCTAAATTTCGCCGCATAGAGACTCGTTGTGGCATGTTTAGTGAGCGCGAAGGTGCGCCGCCCCGGCAGCTGAGCGCGCATTGCGGCAAGCGACACGTGACGCTTGAGAGCCGCGAACTCATGGTAATCGAGTCCCGCCCGGCGCAGTCCCTTGTCATCGAGTCGAAAACCCAGTGGCTCGATGAGATGGAGGGTGGCTCCGGTCGCCGCACACAGGCGTATAATGTTGCCGGTATTCGGCGGGATTTCCGGCTGAAATAACACGATTTCAAACATCGATGAATGATAGCCAAGCTGATTATGTACACGTACGAAACGACGAGCGACTGAAGCTGGAGTTTTGCGGGATGTCCTTCGCGACGCCGCTGGTACTCCTCTCAGGATGCGTTGGGTTTGGCGAAGAATATACGCGCGTACGCGGCTTTTCCAATGCTGAGGCCGGCGCGATTTGCCTGAAAGGGACAACTCTCGCGCCGCGACTTGGCAATTCTCCGCATCGTGTGTTCGAAACAGCGGGCGGCATGCTGAACGCTATTGGCTTACAGAACCCTGGCGCGCGTGCGGTCGTGACGGATATTCTGCCCAAGTTGGATTTTGGTGAAACCCGCTTTATCGCCAACGTTTCCGGGTCCACGGTCGAAGAATATGCGGAAGTTACGCGTCTGTTCGACGATTCCCCGATTGACGCGATCGAGATAAATATCTCGTGTCCGAATGTAAAAGAAGGCGGCGTCGCGTTTGGAAATAGTCCCGAGATGTCAGCGCGGGTGGTCGCCGCCTGTCGCCGTGCGACGCGCAAACCGCTGATCACGAAATTGTCCCCAAACCAGACGGATATCGCCGAGAACGCGCGACGTTGCATTGAGGCGGGCAGTGATGCCCTGGCAGTGATCAATACCCTGATGGGGATGGCAATTGACATTGAACAGCGGCGACCGATTATCGGCAATAACCAGGGCGGATTGTCGGGCCCTGCCATCAAACCGATCGCATTATTAAAAGTGTTTCAGGTTTATCAGGTGTGTAAGCCGTTAGGGATTCCGATCATCGGCCAGGGTGGGGTGGTGAGTGCATCAGATGCGATTGAATTTATGTTGGCAGGGGCGACAGCGGTGGGCGTCGGCACTGGGTTGTTCTATGAGCCTCTGTTGTGCGCGGAAATCAACGCAGGGATAGTGGAGTATCTGGCGCGCCATCGGTTCGCGCACGTCAGTGAGCTGATCGGCAATCTACAAGTCAACAGCGGTCCAGTCACTCACCTGGAGAATTGAGACGCTTTAGAAATACCCGCATTTCTTTCGCCGCCTGCACGTCACCTTTGATTTCCGCAGTGGCGATTCCTTGGGTATACGCCGCACGCGCCAGTTCCGGCGCGCCGGCCGCCGCGTGAGCTTTGCCGAGCATTTTCCAGGCTGCGGAATAGTCCGGATTAAGTGCCGTGGCCTGTTGTAAGTGGCGCACGGCCTGCGCGGGGTCGGTCGGCAGATACAAGTTGCCCAGGCTAAAGCGCAGCACCGCAGAGTCGGGGCCTTTTGTCAGGAGCTTTTCGAGCTGGTCGATTTGAATTGTCATCAGAAGTTAGTGCACCGGATTCGAAGCGGCGAACACACCGCTGTTTCGCAGCCTTCCGCGTAACTTATTCCCGGCTCGCCTCCTTAATCTGCTTGGGATCGATGCCCAGGCTGCGCAATTTTCGGTAGAGATGGGTGCGCTCAATACCGACCCGTTCGGCTACTTTGCTGACACTACCGTCATAGATCTGCAGCTGATATTCCAAATAGGATTTTTCAAAGCGCTCGCGCGCCTCGCGCAACGGAAGTTCGAACTCCGGGTGCACGGCGTCACTTTCAATTTGGGGTCGCATGCCAGTCGCTGCGCTAATTTCCGCTCCTTCGATATGTGCCGACGTACCCAGAATGAATAACCGCTGCACGAGATTTTTGAGTTCGCGCACATTGCCGGGCCAGCGATAATCCCGTAGTCGAAGTTTGGCGGAGGCGGTGAATTCTCGTAGCGGCAAGCCCTCGTGCAGCGCGAAATGACTGGCGTAATGCGCCAGTAGATCATCGAGATCCTCGAGATGATCACGCAGCGCGGGGATCACCACGGGCACAACATTCAGGTAATAGTACAGATCGTCCCGGAAGCGGCCGGCGGCAACTTCTGCGGCCAAGTCGCGTTTGGTGGCTGCAATCACGCGGACGTCAATCACGACAGATTCGCGCCCGCCGACCCTCAGCATTGTTTGCTGCTCAAGCGCGCTTAACAGGCGCGCTTGCGTGCTGAGATCCATATCCGCGATATCTTTGATGAAGATCGTTCCGCCATTCGCCTGTTCCAACGAACCGTAGATAATCCGATGTGAATCTTCGGTCCCGAACAGGCCGCTATCCGGGCTTTCACGCGCCAATCCGGCGACATTAACGGCGACAAAGGGGCGCGCCGCGCGTGGGCTGTGCTCGTGGATATAGCGGGCAAAGACTTCCTTGCCACTGCCCGACTCTCCGGTGATAAAGACCGCAGTTTTGTGCTGCGCGATGCGGCGGCAGCTGACCCGTAGCCCCTCCATCGCGCGGCTGTGCCCGATGGGCTCCGGAACTCCCGGTACGGCGTGCTTCAGACCCACGTTCTCCCGCTGCAGCGTAGCGTTTTCCAGCGCGCGCTGTATCGTCAATAGCAATTTGGCGATCGACAACGGCTTTTCGATGAAATCGTAGGCGCCCAGGCGCGTGGCTTCGACGGCGGTCTCAACGGTGCCATGGCCAGACATCATGATCACTGGAGCACCAAGTGCCCCACTCTCTGACCATTCCTTGAGCAAGGTTATGCCATCGGTATCGGGCATCCAGATGTCGAGCAGGATGAGATCCGGTCGGCGAACTCTGCGCGCCTCACGCGCCTGGGCGGCGTTTTCCGCAACCGTGACTTCAAAACCTTCGTCGTCGAGAATTTCTTTGAGCAGAATTCGAATATCGGGTTCATCATCGACTACCAAAATTTGTTGACTGCTCATGAGGCTTTCCTATCAATGTCGGGGTGCCCGCCATGGGCGATATTCTGCAGGGGAAGCTGGATTACGGCGCTCGCCCCAGGACCTTCATTATTCTCAAGCGAGACCATGCCGCCGTGTTCCTCGACAATCTTTTTGACAATCGCAAGGCCGAGCCCAGTTCCGCGCGTCTTATTGGTCACGTACGGCTCGAAGGTGCTGCCGATCATTTCCGCTTTAATGCCTTCACCACAGTCAGCTAGCCGAATTTCTACGTGGTGCCCCGCGCTGGAAATTAGCCCGCGGGTCGTGATCGTCATCTTAGCGGGTGTGCCGGCCGGATGGGCTTCCAAGGCGTTTTTGATCAGATTATTGAAGACCTGGCGAAAACGGCTTGCATCAATCGACACTGCTGGCAGCGAAGGTTCCAGTTCGAGTAGAAACTCGGCCTCGGGATTGGCGGATTTGTACAAGTCGACCACTCCGGCCAACAGGGCGTTGAGATCCACCGGCTCCTGATTGATCACGGGCGGCCGTGCATAATCCGCGAAGGTATTGACCATGGATTTCATGGTGTCCACCTGCTGGACAATTGTGCTCGTTAGGCGGTCCAGTGTTTCAGCATCGGCAGGTGCCATTTTGGAAAGATATTTCTGGCGCAGGCGTTCCGCTGAGAGCTGAATCGGAGTGAGAGGATTCTTGATCTCGTGGGCGAGACGCCGCGCCACCTCCGACCACGCCGCATCGCGCTGACCTTTCGCGAGCGCAGTGATGTCATCGAAAACAATCACATTGCCTTGTGCGGTGGTCGCATTGAAAGACAGAGCGGTGCCGCGGCACATCAGAATTCGGCGGCCGCCTCGATTAAAAATTTGAACTTCACGTTGCCAGCGCGTCGAATTCCCCGCCAGCAATGCGCTGATCCCCTCGACAAAGGGCCGAACATGTTCCCGCTGCTCGCACATTTCATCTAAAGTCGCACCGATCACGGACAGCTCACCTAGGTCGAGGATCTGTCGACCACTGTCGTTGAGGGTGGTGATCCTAAATTCCTGATCAAGCGCCAATACCCCCGAGGACAATTCGCTCAAGAGAGTATTGACGTACCGGTTCTGCGCCTCGATTTCGGCGCGGGCACCGGCAATTCGCCCCGTCATCGTGTTGAATGAACTGACTAACAGCCCGATTTCATCTGTGCTGGTGACTGGCAACGTGGTGGTGTAGTTGCCTTCGGCGATAGCTAAAGTGCCCGCCGCGAGATCGAGAATCGGTGCGGACAGACGGCGCGCTGAGAAGAACGCGGCCCAAGTCGCGATGGCAATGCTCGAAAGGAGCACCAAAGTTAAGGTCATGATAAAACTCAGTTTGAGTTTGTCTCGCAGATAATCGAGTTCATTGTACTTGGCGTATGCGTGCTCGACGCTTTCAGCGAGCGAATTCATGCGCGCTGAAAGCGGATAAAGCGCGTGCAAAATCCGCTGCTCGGAGCCGAGATTGGTGTCCAGGATGTTAACCGCCACTCGTACGTAAAATCCGCTATCGCCCAGTGGCTCGAGACCGATATAGCTGCGACCTTGGCGAAGTTGAAGCAGCATTGCCGAATTAGGGAGGGTTGGGATTAGTTCTGTACCGCTACTGCTGGTCTCAATCAAGCGACCTTGCGGGCTGGCGACGGTAAGCTCTTCCGCGCCCGAGCGTTGGCGCAAGAGATCAAGATCGGTGCTATTGGAATCCCAGCTATTGGCTACAATGGTACTGCCGGGATTTCTTAGCGCATCCAGATTCAAAATAGCACCACTCTCAGATCCACGCGCGAGTTCCTCAGCGAACTCTTCTGTCTTAGAAAGGAGTTCGCGCATTCTTAAATCGAGGGCGTTTTTACTCAGATCGAGTGCATCCTGTAGTGCGCGGTCGATCCTGGCGTCGAACCAGCTGTCGACCCCACGCGTGAGGAAATCGAGCGAAAAGGTATACAGAACCAAGAGCGGCAACACTGACAATGCGACAAAAATCACCACCATTCGCAGCGTGAAGCGTGCCCCGGGTTGCCGGCTGCGGAGTTGTCCGAGAAGTTGGCGCACGTTGATGACCAGCAACACCACAAAACCGAGCAGCCCGAGGCAGTTGGTGATTAACAGCATTGAAAAGAGCGCACCGAAGCGCTCCGAATTCTGGATCGCAGCGCTGATCAGAACGAGCGATGTGAGCAGCGAGATACTCAGCAGCGCCACGCCGCCAACCACGCCAAAGCGACTTTTCATCGTGCGATCAACCAACTGTGCCAAGCGCTTTTTAGATGCCAGCTCGGCGAAAGATAGGCAATGGGTCGCAGCGGGGCCGGTAAGGCTTCGATATCAAGCTTAGCCTGCAAGCGCCCGTTCAACGCGTCTTTAAGGATTAGTTCGTCGGCCTTCCCAATCGTGACATTTCGCAAGCGGCCGAGTTCTTCCAACGCGTCCTCAATAGACGTGAGGACGGCGCGCCGTTGGGATACCAGATCGGTAACGACATACTTGTTGGCGAGTGCATGTCGCTCCAATCGATACGAGCGACGCAGTGCGAGTATTTGTTGGTCCCACATGAGCTGACGGGATCGACTTACCTGAAAATCAAAAGAGAATCTCAGCGGAACGCCGCTTTCAACTGCATCACGCGCATCTTTGCTTAGCTCGAGGTGGACGTCTGCATCAACAAAGTAAAAATCGCCGACAATTTTCCCCGTTACACGATTGATCAGAATTTGATCAGCTTGGGCGGTGCCGTGAACGCACATGAGCGCGAACCAGAGCACCCGCACCAGAGAATTCAGGACAATCATATTCAAGCGAGTGTTGTGCGCTTTTCGAGCAGCGCGTAATAGAAACCGTCCATGGCCGCGCAGCCGGGCAGAATTTGACGCCCGTGCCGAGTGGGTTGTCCCCAGGTAGCGTCGATCGCCACGATGGCCACCGTTCCACTCGCCGTGCCTAAGAAATTATCCACAACTTCGTCGTTTTCAGCGTTCAGGATAGAACACGTGATGTACAGAAGTCGTCCACCTGGGGCGAGGAGAGGCCACAACGCGCATAGGAGTTGGGTTTGGCGGCGCGCCGCTTGGAGAATGTCTGTGGGCGTGCGACGCAGCTTGATATCTGGATGTCGGCGTATCACGCCCACTGCTGAACAGGGTGCATCTAGCAGGATGCGGTCATAGCGTCGGTCGGTGGGCAATGCGTGTTCTGCAAATACATTGGCGTCCGTTTGCAGCAACGCGCAACTCAGGTCCAAACGCGTTAGGTTGTCGCGAATCTCGTTTAAGCGTCGCGCATTAATGTCGATCGCCAGGAGCTCGATCGCAGGCACTGCTTCCAGCAAATGCGTGGCCTTTCCCCCCGGCGCCGCACAGGCGTCTAAGACTCGATGGCCAGGCTGACAGTTGAGCAAAGGAATTGCCAGTTGTGCGGCTTCGTCCTGGACGGAGACATAGCCTGAATCAAAATTAGGCAAGGCGTGGACTGGACGACCTATCTCTAATCTCAAGCCCACCGTTGAGAACTCGGTTGGGTGCGCTTGAATCCCCTTTTCTTCCAGTACGTGCAGATACTCGGCGCGCGTGACCTTCTGTGCATTTACGCGCAACACCATTGGCGGATGCGCGTTGTTCGCCTGGAGAATCTCGCCCCACTGGGTAGGCCAATCACTTCTAATTGCACTGATTAACCATGCGGGATGGTCAAACTCTTCTTCTGGTGTGGCGGGCTCCGGGAATACTTCTGCTGGTTTACGAATAACTCGCCGCAGCACTGCGTTGACCAGGCCCTTGGCCCAGGGGCGACCTATCTCTGCGCAGGCGTCGACCGTTTTATCGACGACGGCATACGGTGGCGTCGACATAAACAAGAGTTCGTTGAGTCCGGATAAGAGCAACATCTTGATGGGCAGGTCACGCGCTTTGAGCGGTGTTTGAAGCACCGTGTTCAGTCTTCGCGACAGCTGGTAATAACGGCGCAAAACACCGTAAAGGCACTCCTGGATGTATGCCGCATCCGAAACCGATAAGGCGCGTGCACGTATATTCTGCAGAGCAAAATCCAGCGTTTGGCTGCCCTCCAGAATGTTCACCAACGCATCCGCGATCGCAGCTCTGACAGAGGTCGTCATTTAGCGGTTGCTGGCGATACGTTGACCGTATCCGTTCAAAAAATCTTTGACGGACATGGCCCGCTTGCCATGGGGTTGAATCATCAATAATCGAAGCGCGCCGTCGGACGTCGCGATGTCAATGCCTGCACTGTCCAGCTTGAGAATCGTTCCTGGCAGTTGGGCTGTCTCCTGTTTGACGACAGTACTCGCTAGCACATTGACTGGCAATCCAAGTGCCTCGGTAACGGCGAGCGGCGTCGGGAACAACGCGCGAACTTGTCGCTCAAGCACTAATGCACAACGTGTCCAATCGAGCGCACAGTCAGCGCGCGTTATTTTGCTCGCATAGTTCGCTTCGCTTTCTTGCTGAGGGCAGGCCACAATCCGTCCGTCGCGCAATCGTTCAAGCACAATCAACAGGGCGGTGGCGCCCAGCGACGCAAGCTGGTCAGTCACCGAACCCGCCGTATCTTGCGTTGTTATCGGATATTCCATGCGGTGTAGGATCGGGCCTGCGTCCAGCGCCGGGACGACTTGCATGATGGTAACGCCAGTGAGCGTATCGCCAGCCATCAAAGCACGCTGAATCGGCGCCGCGCCGCGCCACTTCGGTAGCAGGGAGGCGTGGACATTGATGGCGCCGAGAACAGGCACGCGCAATGCCGCCTCCGGCAAGATCACGCCATACGCGGCGACGATCAAAATGTCCGGACGATAGCCTGCGAATCGGGCAATGGTCTCCAGCGTTTTCCAGCTTGCTGGTTGTTCAACGCACAAGCCAGATGCCACGGCAAAGGTTTTGACCGCAGATTGACGGAGTTTCTGTCCTCTCCCTGCAGTGCGGTCTGGTTGCGTATAAACCGCGACTATCTCTGCCCAGGGGCATCGCGTCAATGCGCTCAGCGCCGGCAGCGCGAAGGATGGCGAACCTGCGAAGACAACCCGAATTTTGCTCGGATGCGATGCCAAACTCACTGTTTTCTGCGGCGAATATTGCGCGTCCGCCCCAAACCTAATGTGTTGAATATAATCAGCCGACGCGCCGCTGTGCTTTGTCGAATTTCTTGCGAATACGCAAACGTTTTAATGCTGACAGGCGATCCACAAAAAGTTTTCCGTCTAAATGGTCCAGCTCGTGCTGAATACACACAGCCACTAGACCATCGGCAGTGAAATCCAAGGCTTCGTTATTGGGTCCACGCGCGCGAACGCGAATGGACTCGGCTCGCGAAACGGATTCGAAAATCTCGGGGACTGATAAACATCCTTCTTCTGCTTCAGTCTCGCCATGTCGCTCAATAATTTCGGGATTGATCAAACATAGCGGCTGGTCTTGATTCGCAGAAATGTCGATCACGATGACCCGCTGGTGGACGTTAACCTGAGTCGCGGCGAGACCGATACCCGGTGCCGCGTACATCGTCACGAACATAGCTTTCACGAGCTCACGCACGGGCTCGTCGACCACTGAGACCGGTCTGGCTTTTGTCCGCAGGCGAGGATCTGGGTAACGCAGTATTTCGAGCACAGGCATGCCTGCAGACAATCTGAATCGTGGCCGAAGAATAGGTCGAAGGTCATGATTAATCAAATGGTTAGAGGGGGGATGGCCAGGCACTAAGGCCCCGGTCGTAATTTCCATCAATTCTGCTAAACTACATTAAGGGGTCACTATAAGAGTCTTGATATGATTGGAAAAATTATCCCAGCAACTATTCTGGCACTGTGTGTTGCCTGGGCTGTGCACGCCGATCAAATCGCCCTCAACGAAAATCACCCGACCAGTTATACAGTGGTGAAAGGTGACACCTTGTGGGATATCGCTGGTCGCTTTCTGCAGCAGCCTTGGCGTTGGCCCGATATCTGGGACGCCAATCAACAAATTGCAAATCCCCATCTCATCTACCCCGGGGACGAGATCTTTTTAACCTACAAAGATGGGCGACCATTACTCGGCCTAAGGCGTGGGCGTTTGGTAAAGCTTTCGCCTACAGTCCGCGAGAACACACGAGATCGCGCAATTCCGCCAATTCCTTTGGATGCAATTCACCAGTTTCTTAGCCGTCCACGAGTGGTTTCTGAAGCGGATATAGAAAAGGCGGCGTACGTAGTCGGGAGCCAAGATGAACATCTGGCTACCGGCACTGGCCATAAGATTTATGTGCGCGGAATTCCAGATAACTCGACCAATCGATTTTCAGTCTTTCGTCCGGGTGGAGAATATCGGGATCCGGATACCAATACCTCGCTTGGTTACGAAGCTCTTCATATCGCGGATGTTGTGATTAATAAGTTCGCTGATCCGGCCACGGCGGTGATTACGTGGTCTAATCGTGAGGTAATCAAGGGTGATCGGTTAATGCCCCAGGAATTGGAAGAGTACCCGGAATTTGTGCCGCACGCGCCGGACGGCGTCGTTGAAGGTCGAATTATCTCAGTCGTTGACGGCGTATCCCAAATTGGGCAGCACCACGTAGTTGTCATTAACAAAGGCCAGGATGACGGGATTGGCGCTGGACACGTGTTGGCGATTTATCAAACTGGGGAAGTGATTCGTGACGAGTTAGGGACCGCGCAGGCGCACAAGAAACGCCTCGAAGATTTTCGGCGCGCGGAGGCCGAAAACCCTTCAGCCGTGGGGCGATTCTTTGATGGGGTTGCAAACGATGTTCGCGAAACGAAATTAGCAGTGGATAAAGCCCTCGGTGAACGTGTCGGGGGGGCCCCGATTACGGTCCAACTGCCGGAGGAACGGGCCGGCGAGATCATGATATTTAGAAGTTTTAAAGCGGTAAGTTACGGTCTTGTAATGGACACGCAACGCCCTGTGCACGTTCTAGATCGGGTGCGTAACCCGTGACAGACTTAACGAAGGCACTTACTTGGGGGCTATAAAAGCGCACCCATAGTAGTTAGCATGCCGCTCGATGGACAACGGACTGGACATCGAGGTACTACGCTGTGTGCTCGCGCTGCACGCGGTACTCTATTTCAAGCCTAAGCGCCTGGCTTTAGGGGTTGAAACACTCCAGAGGCACGTCCCCGCATTAGGCTCGCTTGCGAAAATCACTGAACAAATTGCGCACCACAACCGTGCAGTCGCTGCTTGGGATCAGGCCGACCTCGCGTTGCGGTGGCAGTCACCGTCGCGGCATATCATCATCAAGGGGGGCGTGCGATATCCAGAGAATCTGGCAAGCATTGCAGATGCGCCGCCAGTGCTATTCGTGGACGGCAGTGGTGAGTTACTGCGCTCCCCACAGATAGGGATTGTGGGGAGCAGGAACGCTACCCCTGCCGGCTGTGAGACCGCCTTTCAACTGGCGTTCGAACTTTGCGCAAGCGGTTTTGCGATTACCAGCGGATTAGCGCGCGGAATAGACGGTGCTGCGCATCGCGGCGCACTTGCCGGTGGGGGACAGACGCTTGCGGTATTAGGTTGTGGCATTGATCGCGTTTATCCCCCGACCCATGCGTTACTCGCGGGGCAAATTGCACAAAGCGGTGCATTGGTTTCAGAGCTACCGCTAGGGATTCCTCCTCTCGCGCATCATTTTCCAAGACGAAATCGAATTATCAGCGGCCTAAGTGCCGGAATTGTCATTGTCGAAGCAAATCTAAGTAGCGGTTCACTGATCACCGCGCAACTCGCCTTGGAACATGGGCGCGAAGTATTCGCTGTACCAGGCTCGATACGAAACCCGTTGAGTCGCGGATGCCATTCGTTGATTCGGCAAGGCGCGCACCTGGTGGAAGCCGCTACTGATGTCGCAGAGGCGTTACCGCACTATGTAGTGCCCACGCGCGCACCAAAACCGCTGCCGCCTGACAATCGCCTCAACACTACGACATCAGTTCCGCGGGACATCAAGAAAAAAATTCTGGGAGCGCTTGGCTTTGAACCAGTGAACACGGATTTCCTCCTTGCGCGCACTGGATTGACGATGAATAGGCTTTCATCCATCCTGTTGGAGATGGAACTCGCTGGTGAAGTCCGCTCGTTGCCTGGAGGGCTTTACGAGCGAAGTGCGTAGCGCGGGCTACGCCGCGCCCCGTTGTGTTGGCTGGGCCAGGGAATGACCGATGACGCTCGACACTGCTCGCTCCTGTGTCACTACTTTGCAGTCGCTCGCTTGGGGCAATGTCCCAAATGCCTGCAGCATCCTAACCAAATCTCGATAAAAGACCGAAATGGCCAGAAACCTGTTGATCGTTGAGTCGCCGGCCAAAGCGGGGACTATCAAAAAATATCTAGGCGACGATTTTGAGGTCCTCGCGTCCTATGGGCACGTGCGCGATCTCCGGCCTAAGGAAGGTGCGGTCGACACCGACAACGATTTCGCGATGCGCTATGAGGTCATTGAAAAAAACAGCAAGCACGTCGATGCGATAACTAAGGCGGCGAAGAAAGCAGAGAACATTTATCTTGCGACCGACCTTGATCGCGAGGGCGAAGCCATCTCCTGGCATATAGCTGAATTGCTGAAGGAACGCGATGTAATCGGCAAACGCACGTTATCGCGGGTCGTGTTTCACGAAATAACGCCGCGTGCTATCAAAGAAGCGGTCGCCAATCCTCGCCCAATTGCGATGGACTTGGTAAACGCACAGCAGGCGCGTCGAGCGCTGGACTATCTCGTGGGTTTCAATCTCTCGCCGTTACTCTGGAAAAAAATTAAACGCGGCTTGTCAGCCGGTCGAGTCCAAAGTCCTGCGTTGCGCATGATTTGCGAACGCGAAATGGAGATTGAGAAATTCAAGGCGCGTGAGTACTGGACGATCGAATCGGATTTGGATAACGGCGAGCAAAAATTTGTCGCTAAATTATCCCAGTTTGAAGGTCAGAAAATTAGCCAATTTTCGATCGACAATGGGAACGCTGCGAACCAGATTCGCGAAGGGCTAGCGAATTCCGCGCAAGGAAAGCTCACGGTTGCGAAAATCGATCGTAAACAACGCAAGAGAAATCCTGCCCCGCCATTTATCACATCGACATTGCAACAAGAGGCCGTTAGAAAGCTCGGCTTTACCGCCCAGCGCGCCATGCGGGTCGCACAGCAGCTTTACGAGGGAATCGACGTGGGGGCGGGGCTTGAAGGCCTTATTACTTACATGAGAACGGACTCGCTTAATCTGGCGCGCGAAGCAGTGGAGGACATCAGAGCGTTCGTCCAGGCTCGCTATGGAAAGGACAACGTCCCGTCTAAGCCGCACGTCTTCAAGGCCAATTCCAAAAATGCTCAGGAGGCGCATGAGGCGATTCGCCCGACTGAAATATCGCGGGTTCCGGCCGATTTGAAGGCGCATTTGTCTACTGACCAGTTCAAGCTGTATGACTTGATCTGGAAGCGCACCATCGCGAGCCAAATGGCGTCGGCGACACTGGATCTGGTCGCGGTCGATTTGACCTGTGGGGCTAACGGAGTTTTTCGCGCAACCGGGACCACGGTCTCGTTTCCCGGATTCCTTGCGGTTTACGCCGAGAGTCGTGATGACCAAGCTGAGGAGGATGGTGCTTTGCCCCCGCTGCTTGAGGGACAGATCATCCCGGTACTGCTAATCAGGGCGGAACAGCATTTCACCGAGCCGCCACCACGTTTTTCGGAAGCTAGTCTGGTGAAGTCGCTTGAAGAATATGGCATTGGTCGGCCTTCGACGTATGCCTCAATCATCTCCACCCTGCAACAACGCGAGTATGTCGAGTTGGACAAAAAGCGCTTTGTGCCAACGGATGTTGGACGGGTCGTCAACGCTTTCTTGACGGGACATTTCCAGCGCTACGTGGACTACGACTTTACAGCCAAGTTAGAGGATGCTCTCGACGCAGTTTCCCGCGGAGAGCAGGAGTGGGTGCCGTTGCTGCGCGAATTCTGGACCGAGTTCCATGCGACCGTGATCGATAAGGAAGCCAATGTCACGCGTAAGGAAGCGATGCAAGCGCGGGAACTGGGGGTCGACCCCAAATCCGGCAAGCCCGTATCGGTGCGGATGGGAAGATTTGGCCCCTATGTGCTGATTGGGACACCCGAAGATGAGGAAAAGCCAAAGTTCTATGGCCTAAGAGGCGGACAACGAACGGATACCATCACGCTTGAGCAAGCGCTGGAGCTCACGCGTCTCCCGCGCGAACTAGGTGTAAGCGAAGAGGGTGTTCCACTGACCGTCAGCATTGGTCGTTTTGGACCCTACGTTCGATACGGCGACAAGTACGTCTCTCTGAAAAAGGAAGATGATCCCTACTCACTTAGCCGTGAGCGCGCCTTGGAACTTATCGCTGAAAAGAAAATTGCCGATAAATCGCGCGAATTGAGAGCTTTCGACGATTCTAATGTCCGCATCCTGAACGGGAAGTTTGGTCCCTACATAACTGACGGCACTCGCAACGCACGCCTACCGAAGGAAACCGATCCCAATGACATCTCATTGGAAGCTGCCACAGTGCTCCTCGATGAAAGCAAAAATAAGCGGCCCGGGGGGCGCTTCGGGCGCGCAAAAAAGAGCGCCAAATAATTGTTTTTAAATACTTTAATGTGGTAATCGAGCAGATAGCGTGACCGCTGGGTAGGCGCTGAAGTCGCCATTGGTAATCCATCGCCAGCGTGCTCGCGATGATGGCCAGAGGTGAATTGAGCTCCCGAGGCCGTCTTTTATTCCGTGCGGCGACTAGGACTTACTCAATATTCTTGATTGACAGTTTTCACTTAAATTACGACAATTTCCGGCTAGCCGTTTTTGGAGGGGTACCCAAGCGGTCAACGGGAGCAGACTGTAAATCTGCCGGCTCTGCCTTCGTAGGTTCGAATCCTACCCCCTCCACCATGTATCGGTTAGCTGACCCAGCCGGGTAGTAATAAGCGCCTGCGGGTGTAGTTCAATGGTAGAACCTCAGCCTTCCAAGCTGATGGTGTGGGTTCGATTCCCATCACCCGCTCCACTTAAATGCGGAGGCGGCAGTGAAGGGCGCCCGGAATCAGCTACGACGAAA
>JANOVQ010000463.1:0-9658 GCA_031417495.1 Pseudomonadota bacterium
CGCGCTACATCATCCGCGAAGCGACTACCTATCTGAATTCTTTAGCGCCGCCATTTTTTAAGGCTTTGGTGCATTACGCGAACGACAGCTCCTATTCCTGGCATTGCCCGGGACATTCCGGTGGCGTGGCCTTTTTGAAAAGTCCGGTCGGGCAGATGTTCCATCAATTTTTTGGGGAGAACATGCTGCGCGCCGATGTGTGTAACGCGGTAGACGAACTCGGCCAGTTGCTCGATCACAGCGGCCCGGTCGCGGCTTCCGAAGCGAACGCCGCGCGCATTTTCAACACCGACCATCTGTTCTTCGTGACCAATGGCACGACCACCTCCAACAAGATTGTGTGGCATGCCAATGTGGCCTCGGGCGATGTGGTGATTGTTGATCGCAACTGCCACAAATCGGTGCTGCACGCGATCATCATGACCGGCACCATCCCGATATTTTTGCAGCCGACGCGCAACAATATCGGCATCATCGGGCCGATTCCCCTCGCCGAATTTTCGCCGGCGCGAATTCAGCAGCGGATCGACGCCAATCCGTTGGTACAGGATAAGCACGCCAAGCCCCGGATCCTCACCATCACCCAATCGACGTACGACGGCATCATTTATAACGTCGAGACGATCAAGCAAACCCTGGGGAATGCCATCGAGACCCTGCATTTCGACGAGGCATGGCTGCCGCATGCGGTGTTTCATCCGTACTACCACGAGTTTCACGCGATTGGCCCGAATCGCCCACGCTCGACTGAGGCGATGGTTTATGCCACGCAGTCGACCCATAAATTGCTTGCGGGGTTATCCCAGGCTTCACAAATTCTGGTCCAGGAGTCGCAGTCGCGGACGTTGGACCTGCATCGCTTTAACGAAGCTTTCCTGATGCACACCTCGACCAGTCCGCAGTACGCGATCATCGCGTCCTGCGATGTGGCAGCCGCGATGATGGAGCCGCCAGGCGGCACGGCGCTGGTCGAAGAGTCGATATACGAGTCGCTTGAGTTCAGGCGCGCAATGCGCAAAGTCGAGGCTGAGTTCGGTGACTCCTGGTGGTTCCAGGTGTGGGGTCCGCAAGCGCTGGCCGAGGCCGGTATTGGCTCGCGCGACGCCTGGCTTTTGAAATCCGACGAGGAATGGCATGGCTTCGGCAAGCTCGCGCCGGGCTTCAACATGCTCGATCCAATCAAGGCCACCATCATCACGCCCGGGCTGGACATCAATGGACGCTTTGGCGAGTGGGGGATCCCGGCGGCGCTGGTCACGAAGTATCTGGCCGAACATGGCGTCGTGGTAGAGAAGACTGGGCTGTATTCGTTCTTTGTGATGTTCACAATCGGGATTACCAAGGGGCGCTGGAACACCTTGGTAACGGAACTTCAACAGTTCAAGACGGATTACGATCAGAATCAGCCGCTATGGCGCGTGATGCCAGAATTCGTGCAGAAACACGCACAGTATGAGCGCGTGGGTCTGCGCGAACTGGCCGAGCGCATTCATGAAGAATATCGCAGCTACGATCTCGCGCGAGTGACCACCGAAATGTATCTCTCCGAGATGGAACCGGTGATGCGACCTTCGGTTGCCTTCGAGCACCTCGCGCATCGCAAAGTGGATCGCGTGCCGATTGATGAACTGGAAGGGCGGATCACGGCCATGCTCGTGACGCCATATCCGCCGGGGATCCCGCTGCTAATTCCCGGCGAGCGTTTCAATCGGACGATTGTCGAGTTTCTCCAATTCACGCGCTCGTTCAGTCAACGCCTGGCGGGCTTCGAAACCGATGTGCATGGGCTGGTGATTCAGGAAGGTGAATATTTCGTGGATTGCGTGCGCTCCGTGGGCGCCGCCTAACGCAGATGCTCTTCGGTATATAACGAAAGTTCGATCAGGCGTTCAAGCAGTTGATCGGCCGGTAAGCCGGGAAAATTCTTTTGCACCATTTCTTTCGCAAACAGGCGGGTTAGATAGCGCACTTTCAACGCCTTGCCGCGCGAGGCATAGACGAAGTCGCGATGCCCATTGTTGATCACGATGACGTTTTGTTCTGCGTCGTAACGCGAGCGCCACAATTCACCAGGTGCCTTACGATAGGTGTAGCCAGGGAGTCCTTGTTGCGCGTGATTCGGATCCTTGCCCTCGGGCAGCAGTGAATCGGTCACAGTGACCAACGCTTCGGCTTCGCAGCTCAATTCACCCTGGGTCACCCGCACTCGCAGGTGGGTAAGCCCGGGCTCGGGCGGCGCGGTAAAGGTTGCCAGCTCGCCGTCGGTAGGCGTAAGTGTGCCGGCACCGTCCGTAACGGACCACGCGTAGGTGAGATTATTTTCGACCAGTTGCCGCGTGCGGTCGCGTGGCACTGCGCGATAACCGCGCGTCTTGTTCACCGGCACCACGGATGAACCTGGGGTGATGCGCACGCTAAACAATGGCCCTGCAAACTCAAAGAACTGTTTCTGCCGCGCAGCGAACGACTCTGGTTCGCTCTGACGCCCAGCGCTCTCGATAATGGCGCCTTCGGCAGCTCGGTCCGCAGCGCCAGGCCGCGTAGCTGGGCGTCGACCCGGCACTTCAAACCAATCGTATTCCTCGGGCGGCAATTGCAGGAGCGCTTCGCGAAACGCGCTCTGAATAGTGCGCAACACATCGCGACTGGCGCGTTCTTCTTCAGCGCGCTGCTGCTCTGCGATCAAATCATTAAGCGCTGCTTCGAGTGGCTGCAGAGCTGCCATAAAATCCGCATAGGTCTGGTCATGCAGCACGCCGAGCCGCGTGGCAGGCGTGATGTTCAGCGCCGGCGCATCGATGATACCTTGTAGATAACCACTTACCCAGGGCAGGCGATTAAAGCCCTCGAGTTCGGTCAGATTGCCGAGGATTCGCGTGCCGTTGCGATAAAGCCCGACGCTGTGAGCGGCGCCGTGGGTAGTCAGATAAATCTCTGCGTAAAGATCGCCGCTGGACATCGCAGGGATCGGTAGACCGTGCAGCAAGCGGCCCTCGAATTCGCGCGGTTCCACTTTGAACTCGCGGCGCGCGTGGCGATCGATCACCCGAATCTCCACGCCGCTGTGGCGAATTCGTTCTCGCAATTCGGAGGCCAGGTACCATTGGATTTTCTCGCCATTCAATTGGCGTATCCCAGGCAACAGCGGCGAAATCCGCAGTTCAGTGCCGGTCAGCTCGAATAGCCCGCGCTTGTGCGCGACGCGATAACCGGGATCACCTTTCTTCATGTGCATCTGATAGGTCTTACCGTCTGCGCCATTGCTGGTCAGCGTAAGTTCTTCGCCCACTGTCCAAAAGCTCAACAGACCGATGCCGAATTCCCCCTGTAAGCCGGCGCTGCCGGTCGCCTTAAGTCGACGTTTGATTGAATCGCAAACATGCGTCGCGACATAGCGAAAATCCGGAACGCCAGTTGCATCCCGCGGCACGCCCTGGCCATCATCGGTGACCGTGAGATAGTGATCGCCCCGCTCGCGACCCCGCAACACCGTGATGTGACGGGCGCCGGCGTCGATGCTGTTCTCGACGAACTCAGCGATGGCTTTAAGAGGATTGCTTTGCGAGAGCGCGATGATCGTGATCGCGTTCCAATCGTCGCCGATGCGCAGGCGCCCCGTCGCGCCATGGATCGCCGAGGCCACTCTTCGGCGGGGCGGTTTCCCACGTGGCCCGGGTTCGTCAAATAGGTCGGCGGGCATGACGCTGCTGCATGAGAGTCTTTAGCGAAATTTGGCTGAGTTGCGAGTATAGGGGCAGAACAGGTGTGGCGCGCAGTGCAGTCTGCACCCGAAAGCTAGCGATTCAGCCGGGCATTAGCGTCTCATCTTCGGTGGGAATTGAATCGTAGATGGCTTTCGATAGGACGCTGAAGGCGGCGTCGCCGAACGCCTTGTCGTCCATGTAGCGGGTGACGATTTGATCGTTGTCGGTCATCCGTTGCACCATGAGGTCTTCAAGCAGTTGTCGCAAGCCAAGCTGGAACTTATCAAACGGGTTCGCGCGCCGCAGCTTAACCACCTGATCGTTCTGGGTGGCTTTCTCGCGAATTTGCTCGAAGAAGAAACGGTCTTCATCCGTGAAATTAGTGCCGAAGCGCTCGTTGAGTACCTTGATGATCTCGGACAACGGCACTTTCTCATCTTTGGCCTTGCCCGTACCGACGTCCGTCGGGCTTTTCACGCCTTCGGGTTCACCATCGCGAAGGACGATCTCGCCGGCGTAAATCCGTTCGAGTCGATAATACTGAAGCCCCACTTCATCGCCGAGTTTCACGCTCTCGGTGTCGCGGTCCAAGGGCAGGTGCGGCAGCAGAAAACGCCCGAAGCTGTAGAGCTTCTCCAAGGCCGGATCGCCGTAGGGCATGATCTGACTCATGAAGGAATAGAGGTTGACATAGCCGTTCAGTGTTTCGCGAAACGCGCCGCGCTGCGGCTCGTCCTCCAGCGTCTTGAAGCGATCCACTGCCGGTTGCAGGTGCAACTGCATGCTGGCGTGATCCTGCGCGCTTTGCCGCGCCACGGGCTGGTAGAAGATGCGCGCAAACGCCTCGACTTCGCGCCAGAAATAGACCTGCGCCGCGTCCAGCGTGTGCTTCAGCTTCTCCAATTGCTGCGGATCCGAACCCTCTTGCAAACTCGTCGCGTCGTAGTAGGGCTTGAAGGCTTTATAGATGTCTTCGGCTTCGTTCACGAAATCCAACACGAACGGATTTTCTTTGCCTGGAATTTTCCGGTTCAAGCGCGACAAGGTTTGCACGGCCTGCACGCCATCGAGCCGCTTATCCACATACATCGCGCACAGCAAGGGTTGGTCGAAGCCGGTCTGGTATTTGTTCGCTACCAGCAACACCTGGTAATCCGGCGAGCCGAACCGCGCGGGCAGTTGTTTTTCGCTAATGGGCTTCCCACTGACACAATCCGTGTTCATTCCCGGCTCGGTGTAATCGAGGCCGGTTTCCGGATCTTTCACGGTGCCACTGAAGGCGACGAGAGGGCGCACGTCGGTGATCTTGTGTTCCGCAAGGTAGCGCTCGAACGCCTGCACGTAGCGCACCGCATGAAGGCGCGAGGAAGTCACCACCATGGCTTTGGCCCGTCCGCCGAGCTGCCCGCGCACCTTTTGCCGAAAGTGCTCAACCATCACTTCGGTCTTCTGCTCAAGGTTGTGCGGGTGCAAGCTCATGAATTTGGCGAGCGCCCGCGCCGCCTTTTTCTTCGGCAAATTCGGATCGTCTTCGATCGCCTTTACCAGCCGGTAATAGGTGGCATAGGTGGTGTAGTTTTTCACGACGTCGAGGATGAAATTCTCCTCGATGGCCTGCCGCATGGAATAAAGGTGAAACGCTTCAGGCAGCCCGCTCGTGCCCTTGCGCCCAAATAATTCCAAGGTTTTGCCCTTGGGCGTGGCGGTGAAGGCGAAGAAGCTGAGGTTCGGCTGCCGTCCCCGCGACTGCATCACTTGGTTCAAGCGATCTTCCCAATCCGGATCGTCTTCGCCGTTCTGTGCACTCGCCGCTGCGCCGAGAATGGCTTTCAACTCTCGCGCCGTTTCGCCGGATTGGCTGGAGTGCGCTTCGTCCACGATGATGGCATAGCGGCGTTTGGCGATTTCCGCCTCCCACTAGGCAGCCTCGGCTTGCTGCGCGGTGGTTGCCTCGTCCTGGCGCTCCGCACCCGCCGCATGGAGCAATCCGCGTAGCACGAACGGAAATTTCTGCAAGGTGGTGATGACGATCTTCGTGCCGTCTATCAGGGCCGCCGCCAGTTGCCTGGAATCCTGGTCAATCGCCTTCACCACACCCTGCGCATGTTCAATCTGGTAAATCGCATCCTGCAATTGCCGGTCGAGCACCTGGCGATCCGTGATCACCACCACGCAATCGAAGACTTTGGCATCCGCCTCGTCGTGCACACTAGCGAGCCGGTGTGCGAGCCACGAAATACTGTTGGTCTTCCCGCTGCCCGCCGAGTGCTGGATGAGATAGTTCCGACCTTGCCCTTCCATGCGCGTGGCGGCCACGAGTTTGCGCACCGAATCGAGCTGGTGATAGCGCGGGAAAATCATCGTCTCCTTCACCACCACTCGCTGCCCGCCACGACCGTCGTCAATCTTTTCCTCCTTCCTTTCGAGGAACATGAAGTGGCCGAGAATATCGAGGAAGCTATCGAAACTGAGCACGTCCTCCCAGAAATAGCCGGTGCGGTAACCAGACGCATGCTGCGGGTTGCCCGCGCCGCAGAGGATCTGGCCTGGATGGCTGCCGCGGTTGAACGGCAGGAAAAACGTCTTGGCCCCCGCCAGCCGCGTGGTCATGTGGATCTCGTCCGGATCAGCGGCAAAATGCACCAACGCGCGCTGCTTGAACTCGAACAACGGCGCGCGCGGATCACGGTCGTCCTTGTATTGGCGCACCGCGTACCGCCAGTGCTGGCCCGTGCCGGGATTCTTCAGTTCGAGGGTACACACCGGTAGGCCATTCAGCGCGAGCACCATGTCTAACGTCCGGTGGTCGCCGGGATGGCAGGGCACTTGGCGCGTCACCGTGAGCCGATTTTTGCCGAACAACGCCAGCACCTCGAAGTTCGCACCATGCGCGGGCTTGAAGTAGGCGAGGCGAAAGATTTTCCCGTAGAACTTGAACCCGTGGCGCAGCACATGCAGCGCGCCCTTGGTCGCCAGTTCTTTCACCAACGCAGTTACCAGCAAGGCTTCCAGCGCCGCCGCGTGCAGCGCCTGCATCTCGGCCCACAGCTTTGGCTGCGTGTCCGCGATGAACGCACATATCTGCGCCGGGAACAGCGCCCGTTCCTGATCCCACTCCGCGTTGCTAACGGACTGCCAGCCGCCGCGCGTGAGCAGGATTTCTTCGACGTAGGTTTCGAAGGCCTTTTCGGTGGTTTGGCTCATCTCTGTGGTCCCAAAATGAAATTCGCTCGCTCATGACGCAACATCTCGAACGGGGTCATACACTTCAGGCCAAGGCCAATGCAGACGTTGGGAATCTTGATCTTCTTCGTCGAAGCCGAGGCAATCTCGTGGGTCACGACTGTATGCCCGTGAGCAAGCGCATGCGCCACCAAGTAGAAGTCGGCCACCTGTAGGAACGTGTTCAAGGCGGCAGGCTCGTAATTCTGGCTCGTCGCCCAGGCGCTCACGTTTCCCAAGGTCGGCAGGATTGCGGCGTCGGGCTTGAGAAAAAATTTTGCCCCACGGTCGCCGGCCCACGCGGACAGCTCGTCTGCACCCGCCTCGATTTCATCGCCAACCTTTTCGGTGCTGAAGACTAAACCGGCAGTGTTCGAGGTAATCAGCCAGTCCCAGAAGGCTGGACAGAAATCCAAACCGTAGTGCAGGTTCTTGGCCTGAATAAATACGTCGGAATCCAGCAGGTAACTCACGAGATACCGACCCCCAGACTGCGCCCCAGTGCTTTGAAGGTCGAATGCTTTGCGAAGCCGAGCATCCGAAAGGCGTCGTTGTAGCGGGTTTGTCCTTCCAGCGTGCTCGTGACCAGCGCTGTTGCAAAGCGTTTGCTCACCCGCGCAGCTTGCGTCAGATAGAAGTTGCCGCCGCTCCCGCGCGGAATCGCACGCAACCTTGCCACTTCCGCCTGATACGACTCCCAGAACTTCTGCCGGGTTAGCCCACCCACATCAAGGATCCGACGCAGGATAACCAAGGTGCTTACCTTGAAGCGGCGGGCCAACCGGCTTGCTTCGTCTGCCACCTCGGCAGTGGAATTGTATTCCTGCCGCATCCATTCGAGCGGGACGAGTAATTCAGCGGCGACCTCATTACACCAACGCTCCACCTGCTGCTCTGGGACGGCAGTCGGTTGAGAATCAGATACCGCCGATTGTCCCAACCAGAGGTGTGCCAGTTCATGGGCCAAGGTGAACATCTGTGCCGCCTTGGTATCCGCACCGTTGATGAACACCAGCGGCGCAAGATCATCCGCTATGGCAAACCCGCGAAACTCCTGGGGATCCAAGTGCCGGTAGTTGTTGTTATGCACCACCCCATTGCACATCACGAGGATGCCCAGACTCTCCGCCTGTTCGATGAAGTGGCGCGAGGCATCCGTCCAGGTCGGCATCCGGCGACGCTCGTCCACATCGAAACCAAGTGCTGTCCGGATACGCGCCGCCGTAGCGACAGTCTCATCCTGCAGGCGCGCCGAACCGACCAACGCCAGCGGCTGCTCGCCCGTTGCACGCGCGTAGTTCCGAAACCACTCCTGCCTTTGCTGGCAGACATAAATCGTCTCCAGCAGGTCGGGGGAGGGGTGCCCGAGGCGCTCGTTGTCCATCGCCCGAAAGTCGGGAATAGGGACTTTCTCGATGGGCGGCGCTTGGAGAAAAAGATAACCGACCGGCGTGTAGGTCGCTTTCGCAAACGCTTCCAGCTGTTTCAACGTCGGCTGGGCTGCCTTGCTTTCCCACGCTGCCAGGCGGGGAAACCTGTGCTGCAGATCAGCGCGATCAAACCCCGCACGCTCCCACGCCCAGCGCAGCAACTCCGGCTTGATGGCGACTCGATTCATATCCGAAGGCTACGGTTTAACCGTCCGTACATCAATCTTGCCGGTGACGGCGGCGGTGATGAGGGCGGTGCGGTATTCCTGCAAGCGCTCCACTGCCGTTTCTACCTTTCCCACCAGCGCGTCCAGCTTCGCCGTTTCCAAGTCCAGATAGGCGGCGATGGCGGCTTGTTCGGGGAGGGGTGGCCGTGGAACGGGCATGAACCGCACGATGGGGACGCTGATGTTGGTCTGGGCTGTGCCCCAGCCTTCCATTTCAAAGTAGCTCGCTCCCCCCCTTGACGAGCATGTCGGATTTGCACACGGCCCAGGCTTCGTCGTTCCAGTCCTGACCGAAGAGCTTGGGCTGGGCGTCGGCGTTGAGGTCGCGGATGTATTTCTCGGCGACGGACAACATGCCGCCTGTGCCGCAGGCGGGATCGTAGATGGTTTTGACGACGTGGCTGCGCGCGAGATCCTTTTCCGGCGAGAGGAGCAGATTGACCATGAGCTTGATCACCTCGCGCGAGGTGAAGTGCTCCCCGGCCTCCTCGTTGGATTGTTCCGCGCCGATCCGGATGAGTTCCTCAAAGACATAGCCCATCTGAACGTTGTCCACGCGCTCGGGCGAGAGGTCGATGGCGGCGAATTTCTGGATGACGAGGTAGAGCAGGTCTTTCTCAGCCATCTTCGAGATCTGAACATCGAACCCGAACCGCTCCATGATGGCGCGGACGTTGGGCGAGAAACCGTTGATGTAGCTGTTGAGATTCGGCGCGAGCTGGTTGGGGTCGTCGAGCAGGCCATTCAGGCCGCTCTTCTCGGCGGGCTTCGCGATGGTGAACTTGGAGAGGTTGAAGAACGGGACGCCGCTGATCTGCGAGAGCCGGTGGCGGATGATGTTCTCGCCCTTGGCCTTGATTGCGGCGTGCTCCTACAGCACGGCGCCCTTGGTCGGCGCAAGGATGCAATCGAAGCGGCGGAGCACTGTGAGCGGCAGGATGACCTTGCGATATTCGTTACGTTTGTAGGGACCACGCAGGAGGTTGCAGATGCTCCAGATAAAGCTGGCGATTTGAGAATGAGTTTCGGCGGGCCTGAAATTGGTCCGTTGTCTGCGCTATCAGATTTCTACGCT
>JANOVQ010000464.1:0-5224 GCA_031417495.1 Pseudomonadota bacterium
GCTCGGTTTGATTAAGCAGCAAACTCAACTTGCGATGAATACGGTGTTGGCCGGATTGGGCATGGACGCCGTGATCTACTATGTCACGTGGGCCTTGGTCACGGTCACGCTGGTAATCTGTTCACCTGGCTTGCGGGCCCGCGTCGACTCCGCGAATCCTGTCGTATTGTTGGTTGTCACTTGTCTCGTCTTGGCGCTCGGGTTGTTACTCCGACGTGCCGCAGGGAGGCGCCACCGAGCTGACCCGGGCATGTCCGAAACGAGGTTGGCCGGTCTGCGAGCGGCGCTGGGAGCCGTCAACGACATGCCCCGTCGCAGGTTGGCGCTGGTCCTGGGACTGGTGCTGACCGACATTCTGGCGGAGGGTGTACGGCAGGCATGTCTTGCGACGGCGCTGGGAATTCCCGTTCCAATGTCCACCATGATGCTGGTCGGGATAGTCGGTTTCGCCGCAGGCCTGTTCTCCTTCATGCCGATGGGACTTGGCGCTTACGACGCTGCGGTGATCCTGCTGCTGTCAGGTTCAGGTGTCCAGCCTACCCAATTGGTTGGGCTGCTCGCGGGTAATCGCCTGGCGCTGATCGCTTTCAGCGCAGTATTGGGCAGCATCGGGGCTGTGCAGCTTGGCTTACGCCCCGCACAGTTGAAAGCGTTCCGCGAACTTGTTCTGCGGCGCAAACCAGCACCTCACCCTGATTTGACGGACAATTAAGCATGCGCGGCTATCAGTCCGGCTATAGCCAAATTGATCAGACGCTCTACGATCTGGAAGGCCGACGTCGCAAGGCGCAGACCGTAGTTGCCGTGCTGCGCGAGGTCTTAGCTGCGCAGCTACTCCGGGCCCGCGTGCTCGACGTCGGCGCTTCGACCGGACATATCGATGCCGTGATAGCCGAACATGTGGCTAGCCTGGTGGGCATCGACATTGACCAAGTTGCGCTTGAAAACGCACGTCGACTATACCCGGCATCGCGCGCCAAATTTCTAGTCGCCGACGCCATGAACTTGCCATTCGAATCCGGTTCCTTCGATGTGGTGTTGTGCATGCATGTCTATGAGCACGTGCCGGATAGCCAGTGTCTCTTCGACGAGATATTCAGACTGCTGCGTCCTGGCGGTGTCTGTTACTTCTCCGCGGCGAATCGTTTAATCCCGATCGAACCTCATTATGGATTGCCCTTCTTGTCATGGCTCACGCCAGGACTTGCGAACACTTATCTACGCCTGCTTGGACGTGGTGAACAGTATTACGAGCGACTTCTAACTTACGGTGGACTCAAAACCTTGACTCGTCTCTTCACGCGTCACGACTTCACGCGCCGAGTGATTGCTGAACCTGAATATTTCGGAACCGAATACATGTTTGCCCAGCGTTCTCTGAAGCAATCACTGGCACTCAAAGTCGTGGATTGGGCCTACGCGCTGAGCCCTGGCTTTATCTGGGTCCTGGAGAAGCCACCAGACAGTTCGCGACTGTGATCGAGCCGCTCACCAACAGTGCAATAGTTAGGAGACCTGTTTGCCGCGGACCGCTAAGCGACGAACATTGACGCCGTTGTAGCGGGGAGATCTCTATAATCTCCTAAGCATCAGCTAGCGGGAGAAATCGGTTTAATCATGCTCGCCCTTATTCTTCGGCGGATTCTACAACCGCTTCGAAACACGCCATTACATCCTCAATGGCTACTCGCACGTCCGGACGGGCCAGCGCTGCTCGACCTGAAAAGTCTTGTTGGGCGGGTCGTCGATGTGGGCTGCGCGGATCGCTGGGTCGCACGGGTACTCGATCCCGCCTGCGACTACATCGGAGTGGACTATCCAGCCACCGGCGGCGCGCTTTATCACGCGAAGCCCGATATCTTTGCCACTGCCTCAAGCCTGCCCTTTGCCAATGAAAGTTTTGATGCCGCCGTGATGCTGGAGGTGATGGAACATCTGCGGGACCCTGCGCGCGCACTGCAAGATTTGGTACGGGTATTACGCCCTGGCGGCACCTTGGTGTTGTCGATGCCGTTTCTGTATCCGATTCACGATGCGCCCTTCGATTTCCAAAGACTGACCCGCTACGGTCTTGAGCGAGATCTGCGAGATATCGGGCTGGATTTGCACCGCCTCGAGCGCATGGGCGGCGCACTCCAAACAGCGGGATTGCTTACTTGCCTCGCGTTGGCAGGCGGACTCGTCGATGCGATAAAAACGCCCAGCACGCGCTTGCTGTGGGCGCCATTAATCATTGCCATCATTCCCATGATCAATCTTATTGCCGCACTCGCGCAAAGACTCTTGCCGGAATGGCCGGGAATGTGTCAGGGCTACTGGTTAGTCGCCAGGAAACCTTGTGCTCAGTCTGCCTCACGCTGAAGAGAACGGGCCTGCCGATTCAAGGCCGTTTATACGCGATCAATTAGGATCTTCCTGATTCCGCAGTAATGAAGCCGGCATCCAGCGCGAAGCGACGCGCTGATTCGGCGACGCTGAAACGCTCGGCGGCGGCGCGAATGCCCTCTTGAAACTGCCCCGGAGATATTGCGAGTCCTCGTTTTAGGACATCGCTGAAGGCATCGCTGTCGGTGGCCGACGCACATAATCCCACGCCGAGACCCTCCACAATCTGCGCGAGATCGCCCGCCGGGGTGGTCAGCAGCGCGCAGCCTGCCTGGAGGCCGTCGGAAAAAATGACCGGGATACTTTCGATGCGAGATGGCACCAGGAGCCAATCTGCCCACGCGAGTAGCGCCGCGGCGGCCTCACGCCCCAGAAATCCCTGCAGCACCACGGGCCGTCCTGCGGCCTGCAGTTCACGCACCGCAACCGTGACTAGTGCTGCCTGCGGGCCGCCGCCTGCGATGCGCACTTCCGCAATGCGTTGCCAATCTTGTTCAGCCAGTTTGCGCAGAGAATCAAGCAATATGTCGGTGCCCTTATTCGGATGCCAGCGACCCAGGAACGCCAGCTTGTAAGGCGGCAGGATCGAAGGGAACGATCGCGGTGGGCAAGGGAACAAACGTGAGCTTGCGAGAAATTCGCAATTGCGTCCCGCGAGATGCATGACATCCAACCGCAGTTGCTCACCATCCGCGTAGCAAAATGTGGCGTCACGCAACGTGCTTCGTAATACGTTGCGCACGACCGGAATCCGCCCCAACGTCCAGATATCGCTCCCCAGCGCCCAGGTGCTGTAAGGAATCTGCGTGTGGGCAGCATGTCGTCGTGCCCAATATCCACTGGGCAACGCCCACAGCGCCAGGATATGTGCCGGCGGATCGCGCGCGATTTCGTCTGCGACGACGGCATCGCCACTCCGTAGGGCTTGTGTGATGGCTAGCCAATCAAATGGATTATTTGGTTTAAGCAGCGAAAGGGGAATGCGCGGCACGTTGAAGTAGTTCACGCGCAAATTGTCGCGTTCTTCGCGCCCACTCTGCAGCGCCGGCGCGATCACGCGCAGCTCCACATAGCGGGAAAGCGCAACCGCAAAATCCTCCACAAAGGCGCCCGCTGATTCACTCCCCGGGAGCCCGTTAGTCGGATAAGACGTTGTGATGAGCAGGCAACTGTTCACAGCGTCGCCATTGCAGAGAATTCAGACATCAGCTCGTGTTAGAGGGGGCGCTCGCGCATGGTCTGCTAGCGTAATAAAATTCTCATGACACAGGAAGCCACTATCCTTCGGGATCGCCGCTGGAATCCGTGCACGCTGGAGGAGACTTGGTATAGTGACGCTGGATAATCCTGGAGTAGCTTCTGCATGGTCGCGTTGGAGTCTGACTTGAAAGCTGCATCTAGCGAAACCGAACCTTCGGGATCGAAGCTGAGTATCGTGATGCCAGCGAAGAACGAAGCTGCCGGGCTCGCTCACCTACTGCCAACGTTGAAGGCTGCGTTTCCATCCGCTGAACTCATCGTCGTCGACGATGGTAGTACCGACGAAACCGCCACCGTTTGCGATCTCCACGGGGTGATCCGCCTGCGGCACCCCTATTCGATGGGCAATGGCGCCGCCATCAAATCAGGCGCCCGCCGCGCGACTGGCGATATCCTGCTGTTCATGGACGCTGATGGCCAGCACGAACCGGGCGATATCCATAATCTTCTGGCCAAATTAGAGGATGGCTTCGAAATGGCGGTGGGTGCGCGTGCCTGGAATACCCATGCGTCCGCAGGCCGCCGGTTTGCGAATTGGATCTATAACCGGCTAGCGACTTACATGACCGGCAATCGCATTGATGACCTAACTTCCGGCTTTCGTGCAGCACGCGCACGTCATTTCAAGCGCTTTCTCTATCTCTTACCGAACGGCTTCTCGTATCCCGCAACCAGTACGATGGCTTTTTTTCGTTCAGGACTTCCGGTCGCGTACGTCCCGATTCGCGCCAAACAGCGGCAGGGGAAGAGCCATATCCGCCTTTTTCACGACGGTCTCAGATTCCTCATGATAATCCTTAAGGTTGGAACGCTGTTCTCACCCATGCGCCTCTTTCTGCCATTGAGTGCAGGGCTTTTCGTGCTGGCTTCTAGTTACTACGCCTATACCTTTTTTACCCAGCACCGTTTTACCAATATGAGTGCGCTGCTCTATATGTCGGCGATGTTGACCTTCCTGATCGGGATTCTGGGCGAATTGATCTCGTCCTTGCACTACAAGGAAGCCGATTTCGAAAGGCGGATGATGCGACGGGACTAGTAAGCCGGTCTATTTAAAAAAATGAAAAATTCCTGGCGGAGACTTTCTTTGCAGAGCGCTAATTCGGCGTCCCGACTGTTCGTTCACTAATCAACGCACGTACACGCGCAATTATCGTCGAGTAATCGTGCGGTGAACTGCGCGCTACGGCCTCTGCGGCAGCCAAGGCGCGCCGTGCACCGTCGGTATCTTGGCGAGCGATCTTCCACTCGCTCCTCAGGAACAACGGCATCGGATCTTCCGGTCTAATTTGAAGGGCTTCCCGCAGTCGCCCGAAAGCCAAATCATAATTCTGATCCTTCCAGGCGAAATGTGCCGAATAGATTGCGAGTTTTTGTCGATTGGTCGAGATGACTATTGGCATTTTGATGGCATTGTCGAGCAGCTCGGCAAATCGTGACATCGAAAAGCGGCACGCGTCATCCAGCCCGAGCTTGGCGAGCTCGAGCAAGCCAGTGACCGCGTAAGTCGTAAGGGTCTTTTCGTGGGTGACAACACCTGGATCAAGCATCGACTCGGCAAGCTTTCCGTGTTGGCGAC
>JANOVQ010000465.1:0-23071 GCA_031417495.1 Pseudomonadota bacterium
CTGTTCGCGCTGACCCTGCTTGGGGTCGCGATATTTCATCACCATACGCTCGCGGTCGGCTTGACAGGTTTGTCCGCAATCGCGGCCTACAAGGTTCTGGTTGCGGGTTTCAAAACTGGTCCGGGGCTGAGCGGACTGCTCTTTCATTTGCAGCATGAGTGGGTCGTGCTCGCGAATCTATTTTGTCTGCTCATGGGATTCGCGCTGCTCGCCCGCCATTTCGAGAAGAGCCATATCCCGGTCATCCTGCCGAAATATCTGCCTAACGATTGGCGGGGAGCGTTTCTGGCGCTGGTGATAGTCTTCGTACTCTCCAGTTTTCTCGACAATATCGCGGCCGCGATGATCGGCGGCGCCATGGCACACCAGTTATTTCGCGCAAAGGTACATATCGGTTACCTTGCGGCGATCGTTGCGGCCTCGAACGCCGGCGGCTCGGGCAGTGTGGTCGGCGATACCACCACCACAATGATGTGGATCGATGGGGTCGCACCAGCCGATGTTATACATGCCTATACCGCCGCAGTGGTGGCTTTGGTGGTTTGTGGGATCCCCGCAGCAATCCAGCAGCAACGCTTTTCTCCGATGCTGAAGCACGCGCATGCGCACACGCATGTCGATTGGAAACGCGTCGTAATTGTTCTCGTAATTCTGCTCGCCGCGATGTCGACGAACGTCTATATCAATGCTTTCCACGGCGATATCTCGAACCACTTCCCGTTCATCGGCGTCGCGGTGTGGCTAGCCATTCTGTTGACCTTGCCACTGCGCAGACCTGACTGGGAGCTCTTGCCAGAGGCGGCAGCCGGCTCGATCTTCCTGTTGTCACTAGTCACCTGTGCCTCGATGATGCCGGTTGAGCAGCTGCCCTTGGCTTCGTGGCCAACGGCCCTCGGTCTGGGCTTTCTCTCTGCCGTTTTCGACAACATTCCGCTGACCGCGCTCGCCCTGAAACAGGGCGGTTACGATTGGGGCGTGCTGGCCTACGCCGTCGGCTTCGGCGGCTCGATGATCTGGTTTGGGTCGAGTGCCGGGGTGGCGCTGTGTAATCTCTACCCGGAGGCGAGATCAGTCACTGCCTGGGTGCGTCATGGATGGTATATCGCCTTGGCCTATGTGCTTGGGTTTGCCGTCATGATGGCAACTGTTGGATGGGAACCCCATGCTCCGCATAAAGACCGGCCACACGCGCAGAGCGCCGTGAGGCCTTAAGGGCGTTGCGCAAGCAAGGCGCTGCACGGGATCGCTCGCCGAAGAGTAACCGTTGATGAAGGAACCCTACGCCCTTGAGCGACCCGTAGCGAAGCATGCGAAGCCCTTTGTCTCCAGGACTCCGACGACTCTGTCGTTGCATTTCTCGATTGATCAAGTCCAGAGTCGAATGGACGTCCGAGATCCCACTGCGTTAGACCTCGAATACTCCCGCACGATGATGGGCTTTCTGATATTCGAACCTGACCCTGCGAACATTGCGATGATTGGACTCGGGGGAGGTTCCTTAGCCAAGTTCTGCTATCGCCATCTGCCCAAGTGCCGAATTCAGGTCGTCGAGATTAATCCGCACGTGATCGCACTGCGGGAGAAATTTCGCGTCCCCCAAGATAATGCTCGCTTTAATATCATCGAGGACGATGGCGCCGAATTTCTGCGCTTAACATCGGAACGATTCTCGGTGCTTCTGGTGGACGGTTATGACAGCGAGGGTTTTGCTGAAAGTCTGAGTTCACAGGATTTTTACGACAGCTGTTTCGAGAAGCTTGCTGAGGGTGGCCAACTAGTCATCAATTTGCACGCAGACTTGCTTAATCATGTGCAACAAGTCGAACGCATTCGACGCAGTTTCAAGGGCGAAGCCCTGACCATCAACGATAGGTTACGCGGTAACTTGGTTGTATTTGCTCGCAGGGGCGCAAAATTCGATACCCTCCGCCTCGGGCAAGAACATCAGCCAGCTTATTTCGACGCAGCTGCGTGGAAGTCGCTGCACCGTGCACGCACGCGGATCTTGAAGACGCTTAAGAAAAACTTTGGATAGCCCTCTCGCCGGCTTTCTCCTCCTGCGCGGGAAACGTCTTATTTGATTGTGCAGCTTTAGTAGCAACGGACGTGCCGCACTGTCGTCGCCGGGTGTCATAATCAAGGCGACTCAATCTGAGTGAGATACGCTTAAGCTCAACCTGCCTCATGCACCGCCCGCGTGGGCTTCATCGAAATTTTTCATGCCTCCAGCAGAATCCGCCAAGAGTCGAGCGCCTTCCAAGGAATTGCGTCATCTGCATTTGTTATGGCGTTACGTGCGTCCTTATCGCTGGAGAGTGGCCGGCGCAGCGATGGCCCTAGTCGTCGCTGCCGGGAGTGTGCTCGCGATCGGACAGGGCTTGCGCCTGGTCATCGATCACGGCATCGCGCGCGGTAATCCAGGCTATTTGGACCAAGCCCTGCTCGGCTTACTCGCCGTGGTGAGCGTGATGGCCGCCTCCACCTATTGCCGCTTCTATCTGGTGACCTGGTTAGGGGAGCGGGTGACTGCAGATATTCGGCGCGGCGTTTTCGCGCATATTCTCGAGCTCTCACCGGTCTTTTTCGACGACACGCGCACCGGCGAAATCATCTCGCGGCTGACCAACGATACTTCACTCCTTGAAGTGGTCGTCGGCTCCTCCGCTTCGTTCGCGCTGCGCAATTTTTTATTGATGCTGGGCGCGCTGGTGATGCTCGCGATCACGTCACTCAAGCTCACCGCGCTGGTGTTGCTCGGCATTCCGCTGGTGTTCCTGCCGATCATTGTCTTCGGCCGCAAGGTGCGTGGGTTGTCCCGGCAGAGCCAGGACCGCATCGCGGAAGTCGCGGCGTATGTGGATGAGACTTTGCATGAAATTCGGACCGTGCAGGCCTATGCCCACGAAGCAGTCGATCGCGCGCGGTTCGGCGCTCGAGTCGAGTCACAGTTCGCGACTGCCCGCGCACGGATCAAAGTTCGCGCCTTGATGGTCACCCAGGTTTTATTTCTGGCCTTCAGCGGGATCGGGGCGATTCTGTGGATTGGTGGTCACGACGTGGTCGCCGGGCGCATTTCGGGCGGCGATCTTTCGGCCTTTGTGTTCTACGCGGTGCTGGTGGCCGGTGCGGTGGGCGCGATCGCCGAAGTCATGGGCGATCTCCAGCGCGCAGCCGGTGCCGCCGAGCGCTTGCTTGAGCTGCTCGCGACTGCGCCGGCAATTGCTGCGCCCGCTCTGGCCGCCGCCTTCGTGCCCCCAGTGTTAGGGGCGATTGAGTTTTCAGGTGTGACCTTTGCTTATCCGGCGCGTTTGGAAGTGCCTGCGTTAAGCGATATCACGCTCGTGATCGCAGCCGGCGAGAAGGTCGCCCTGGTTGGCCCCTCTGGTGCGGGCAAGACCACGCTATTTCAACTGCTGCTTCGCTTCTATGATCCAAGCGCAGGGACGATCAGCGTGGAGAATCTTGATCTGCGCACCCTGGATCCCGGTGACGTGCGGCGCGCCTTCGCGCTGGTCCCGCAGGAGCCCGTGATCTTCGCCACCACGGTCGCCGACAATGTGCGCTACGCGCGACCAGAGGCCAGCGACGACGAAGTCATCGCCGCCTGTCACGCAGCTTATGCGTGGGAATTCATCGAACGCCTGCCGGAAGGGATTCAGACCGAACTGGGCGAACGTGGGGTGCGGCTCTCCGGTGGACAGAAGCAGCGTCTCGCCATCGCCCGTGCGGTACTCGCCAAACGTCCTATTCTGTTACTGGACGAAGCTACCAGCAGTCTCGATGCAGAATCAGAACGACTCGTACAGCTGGCGATGAATGAGCTCATGCGCGAGCACACCACTTTGATAATCGCGCATCGCCTCGCCACCGTGCAGAACGTCGATCGCATTGTGGTACTCAATCATGGGCGGATCGCCGAACAGGGCACGCACGCGACCTTGATCGCGGAGCAGGGTCTGTATGCGAAACTGGCGGCCTTGCAATTCGGCTTCTGAGTCAGGAGGAAAGTTCAATGGACTTTGGATTCGTGTTCATGGGCTCGGTGCACGCCGCCAAACAAGTGCAGCACGCGGAGGATCGCGGGTATTCCCATGCCTGGCTGTATGACTCGCAAATGCTGGCCAGTGAGGTCTATGCCTCCCTAGCCCTCTGTGCGGCGGCCACCACCCGCATAAAACTGGGACCGGGGGTAACTAACCCCAAGTCACGCATCGCGCCACTCACCGCCTGCGGCATGGCGAGCATTAACGAGCTGGCACCGGGTCGCGCGATTCTCGGCATCGGCACCGGCAATACCACGCGCCGTACGCTCGGCATGCCGGCCGCTCGACTGGAGGAATTGCGCGAGCATATCGAGGTGTGCCAGGGACTTTTCAAAGGCGGGCTCACGGATTACTCAGAAGGCGAGCGCCATCGCAAGATTAAGTTCCTGAACCCCGACATGGGATTCATTAATATCAAAGATGAGATCCCAGTCTATATTTCCGCGAGCGGTCCGAAGGTGGCTCAGATGGCGGGTGAGATCGCCGACGGTGTCATCCTGTTTGGTGCCGTGCATCCTTCAATCATTAAATGGATGGTGGATAACGTGAAGGAAGGCGCGCGCAAAGCGGGCCGCGATCCCAGCAAAATCTATGTGCTGTCGATGACGGCGTTCTATCTCACCAAGCACGCAAAGGACATCGCGAGCCGCGAGGTGCGCGAAGCCGTCGGGCCGATGGTCGCCTCCAGCAGCAATATCTTTGCGCTATCCACTTACAAGAATCCCGAAGTGCTACCCGCCGATTTTCGCGAAGAGCTCAGCGCCTTCACCAATGTGTACAAGGAGCCCGCTGCGCCAGTCGAGACCCGCCACATCAAGCTCTATAGCGGCTATCTGCAGAAACTGCGCCCCGAACACGAAGCCTTGATGACGGAAAAAATCATGCGCGCCACGACCTTGGTTGGCACCAAGGATGAAGTGATCGACGCCATTCGCCAAATGCACGCCGCTGGCGTGCATCAAGTGGCCGTGCAGCCCATTCTCGATACCACTGCCACGATCGATCAATTCGCGGAGGAGATTATGCCGGCATTTCGCTGAGGTGCGGGTGCAAGGGCTGTCCACTACCCGGCACCCCGGGCGAAGCCGCAACGCGGCGTAGACCCGGGATCCAGGGGCGGTCGAGGAGCAGTACGGATTCCAGATAAGCGCTTCGCGCTTTCTGGAATGCCGTCGCTTTATGCAAGACGAAGTGAAGCGACTAGCGGGCGGCTTTCGTTAGTAACCCATGAAAATTATCGAGCGACATCAGATGCGCATAGATTCGAGGCAGGCTTCCGTCACGAACTAACGTCGCGAGTTGCACAGGTGCGAGCGCTTGCAGCGCATCTTCCTTCACCCTAAACATCCCGGTAATGCGGGTGCGTGTACCGTGCGCTGGATTGATATCGGCTTCAAAATTCTCCAGAAGGCCCAGGGATTCGAGCCGCCCGCAGAACGCCGCCGTTTGGATTTGCGCAGAATCAAATTCTTCGATGAGACGCTGGTGATCACGCCAAAAGGCCGTGGGCTCGCTCCGTGAATCGAACAAATGCGGGGAGGTACCATCAAGTCCCGCCTCATCGACGCAAATGACGGACTTGGTTACTCCCGCATCGAGCACGCGCAGCGTGGCGAATGGGAAACGTCGCACATACGCTGGACAGTACGCGTCTTCGCGCCAATCACCGTCCTGGTCCACCCACAGGTTACAGCCCGGTGCCGGTCCAACGACCGCGAAGGGGTGTAAGGCCCCTTGGGTATCCCGCGCGAAGGTAATCGGATAGTGGCGAGCAGCGGCGAGAAATTCGGCCACCGTGAGGTAGAGCGTGTGCAGCTGAGCAGCAAAGCGCGCTGCGTTGGGGCGAATGCCCCGGCCTTTGTGTTTGACTTTGTCGAGTACCACCAGGCTTTGATAGCCTGGCGGCGCTGCAAGGCTCACTACAGGCAGTTTTCCGGGTCGGCCGACGGCGTGGGATCCGCGTTCAACGGATTATTCGGGGCATTGAAATCGAGTTCAGTCGGCTCGCCGCCCGGCGGCATGAAGCCACCCTGGCTCTTGTCGAAACCCTTGCCATTGACGTCAATGCCACCGTCATGAACTTTGAAATACAAGCCAGGCTCCGAAGTCGTGTTGAGATCCGGGCAACCCAGCGAACAATCAATCACCTCAAGATCCGTGCCGCGAATCCCGATCGTCGCCACCGCAGTCCGAAAGCTCACGCTCGCATGATTGCGTCTGCCTATCGCACCGGTAATGGCACGAAAGCCGCCCTTCAACAAATTAAAAATGCTGCGACTGTCGTCCGCATTATCCGCGTACTGGTAAGCCTCGATCTGAAAGCGCGTATTCGGGCGCAGCATGACATAGGCACCATCCGCAAGTTTCAGGCGCACAAAGCTGTTGGTATTTGTCACCACAGTATCGCCAGCGTTGACCGCACTGCTTTCCTTCAAGGTGCGGATGTCGCCATCGAGGGTTGCCGCCGATGCGCGCCCGACCATCTTGGTGACCTCGCCAGCGGCCTGCGTCGCCCCGGCCGGCAACCACACATTCAGGAGTACCGCAGCAAGTACGAGGCGGGAAATGAGTCGATTCAAATTAAGATTAAACACGGCGCACCCTCACTCGCACATCTGACCGGTGTTGGATTGTTGTGAGATCAGTTGCTCGGACTCACCGTCCCCCGCGCCTTCCACATCCACATACTGTTCGTCGTCTTTATTGTCATCATTCCCCTCGTCAAGATTGAATTCGCTGACGATGGGAACCTCGAATACTTCTTCCACCAGGGATTGCGTCGGATTCTCAAAAAACGCTCTATCGCCGATAAACCGCAACTGACCGACCCGTCCGCTGGTAATGAAATTCGGGCTGATTCGTGTCCGACCCTGGGTCACGAACGCAATGTTCTGAGCCCCAATATTCATCGGTCCGCCAGCACCGACCGAGATATTTCCCGTTTGCGGGCCAGAGGGCAGAGACTGCGAACCGAGTACGAGGGTGGTGCCGGGGAGCTTTGAAAAATGCAGTGAGTTGAAGAAGTTCGCGTTACCCACAGCGGGGGAATCTTCCACCACAATATCGTTCTCTGGCGTGAACGTGGTGAACTGCGCGAGGAAATCTTCGTGCGGATCGGCGGTCACACCAGGCCCAAAGTCGAGTTCTCCGTCCGTTTGGAAAACCACATAAGGGACATCCGGATCGCTGAAGTGGATTCCGTCAGCGAAGAAGAGACCGCTTTGTGCACGAAACACCGCGTTCGGCCCCACTTCAGTGAAACCTTCAAAGCGCGGCACGCCTGCACCATCACCAGCGAGGTCGGCGGTGTTCGCAAACGCGTTGAGCACCACCCGGTCGCCGAATTCAGGCGGCAGCGGGAGATCGCCCACGCTCACATGATCCGTGAACAGCAGCCCGCCATGCGCCGCGCTGACGGCCAGATTCCGTGCTGAGAACGCGCCGGACACGAAGGTGTTGCCGTTCATATTGAGCTGGACGGAGCCGAGGTTGATCCCATCGTTCACAATTTCATAGCGGGTGAAGAATCCAATGTAGCCGTCAGCAGATGATCCAAATTCGCCACTCTCAAAATAACCATTCTGCATAAGAATGTCGGTGGATCCCGCATGGGCGCGATTGTCGATTGAGACATTCAGCGCACCGTTGCCGAAGGCTGGGGAATGCAGGCTTGAGCTACTGGAACCTCTGCCACTGGAACTGGAACTGCCGCGGTCGAAGAGTCCAACAAATAGTTCGGTGGCGTCGGTCCGCACATCAATATCTACCGGAGGGGTCGCGTTACCGTCTTCCGCAAAACCGTTCGGGTCCCAACCAAGGCCGACCGACTTCGCCTGCAAGAGCCCATTATCTTTAGTAAAAATGCCACCACCATCAGCACCGACGATCCCGGCGGTAATCACACTGATATCGCCCGTAGCCTGCACCAGGTTGCGCACGATAATGCCGTTGCCGGCGGTCATTGACACCCTTCCAGCGGTCTGCCCCTGGGCTAAAACTGTCCCATTGAGCTCAATCCGATCAAGCGCATCGAATGAGGCGAGCGCCTCGTTGGCGGATACATGCACATTGCCGGTCACTTCAATTCGCTCGCCTTCCACGAAGATCCGCGTCGCAAATCCACTGCTGCCGGCGATCGCGTCCAAATTATTCAGCTTAATCTGACTGCCGCGGATCACGATTCCATTGAATCCACTGCCCGCGGCGAACAGATTGTTTGCCTGAACTTTGCCTATATTCGAGACATCACTACTGCCGCTACCGCCAGTATTGATGCCGATTCCTCTGGCTGACACATCGCCCAGAATGACGTCCCCACCGTTCAGGCCGGCACTCGCAAAAAAATCGCCGCGGATATTGATGTCCAAATTCGCGACATGGATGTCGCCGAACGACCCCGGGACGAAGAAACCGTCGCTACCTGGCACGCAGGCACCCAAACTCAGACAATTGAAAGAACTGCCATCGGTTGAACCGGAGAGTGACCCGAAACTGCCGGCACTCGAAACGAAACCGATTCGCAGCGCAAGCCCCCCTGTTCCGATGCTCGAATTAATGCTCAAGGGAGTTGACGCAAAGATTTCGTCGCTAGCGATCAAGGTGACATCGACATCACTCGACAATAGATTTTCGATATAACCGGTGCTAACGGTGGTATTGCTCGACCCACTGCACTCGACGCTCGACCCGCATGGACCGGAACTTCCGCTAATGATTTCCAAACGCGAAGGGTCGATCACAATCTGCCCGCCCGCCCCAACCTGAACATTACCCGCCACAGCTATTGACTGATGACCACTGAGTTCAAGGTTGCCGCCCGCCACCACCGACCTAGCGCCGCCTTGCAGTTCCACGTCTGCGCCAGCGCGCACGTTCAGCTTGTTATCCGCAATGAGTCTCACCGTGCCACCGCGGGCGGCACCGTCACCGGTCGCGATCACCTTGCTGCCCGCTTCAAGGATGACATCGCGGTCGCTCTTCACGAGAATCCGGCCGCCGGCGTGACCGGCGCTGCCCGCTGCGTCCAGCATGCCGCTGTGCTGGATATTGCCCCCACTCCCGCGCAGAAAAATTTCACCGCCTGAATCATCAATGCGGTGCGCACGCACCAGACCCGAATTGTTGACCGCGGTCGCGACTAGTCCGTCGGCCACTTTCGCGGTCATCAGCACCTGACCGCCATCAGCCACTATCTGTCCGGTATTCTCGACCCCCGCAATCGCTGCGGTGGTCTTCTCATCGACTGCAAAATTCACCAAGCCGGCATTGTCGAGCTGGAGCGTGGTCGCGCTGCCTGCGGCCAGCACCACCGTCCCCAGACGCGCACTAATCAAGCCCTCGTTCGCCGCACGGTCGCCCATCAGCACGACGAATTGGTCCGCGTTGAGGTGGCCTTCATTAACAACCTGTGCGCCGCTCACGCCAGTGCCCTTGGCGAAGACATAACGCCCGGCCATGAAATCCTGATCGTGAATATCGAGTGCGCTGGCCGCGAACCCGGAGGCATCGACTTGCGCGCCGGGTCCGAAATAAATCCCCTGCGGATTCACCAGGAAAACTCGGCCATTGGCATCCAGGTGTCCGAGGATCTGCGATTCATTACCGCCGACCACCCGATTCAATATCACGGATGCCGCGCCGGGCTGCACAAACCGTACGTATTCCTGGTCGCCCACGGAGAAGGACTGCCAGTTGAGCACCGCCCGGTCACTGGTTTGATTAACCTGCGTGGTCACGGAGTCGGGGCGGGCGACCGCTGCATTGCCTGCGGCGAGTTGCTCACCGCTCGGTCCCGCCAGGGCGGCGCCCGGCAACGCGAATAAGGCGCTCCAACCCACACTGTGCAGCGCGTGCGCGCGGAGGCTACTCGCGAGGCGGGTGAGTGAGGGCAATTTTGTTGTCATGCGCATGGCATTCACCTTAAGGGCCATCTCCGGGCCAGCTTGCTCGTATCCTTAGGTCTTATGTCGCGCGCGGTAACCGCGCACAGTGCAGCGGATTCCATCACCTGGGCGGGGTTCAAACGCGGAACCAGGCCCGGATTTATCAAAATTTTGCGGACACATTGGCCCACACTCGCGGGCCACGATCAGTGTCCGAGGTGTCATGCGCCCCAATTGGTTCCGCGATCGCGACATCAAAGAAAAATTTGCCATAGAGCGAGGTTTGCAGGCCCAACCCGGCGCCGGAAATGGATTCGCCTTGATGCGCGATAGCCCGCAGATTGTAGTTCTTGTGGTATACCCGGCCCGTATCGAAAAAGACCTTAACCAAGGTTGGAAGTGCGGTCACAAAAGGGACTGGATGCTGTAATTCCGTACTGAGCAAGAACCCGCTGTCGCCTGCAAGTTCGGACGACGCGAAGCCGCGCACGCTGTTCGCCCCACCGATACGAAACCGTTCAAGGTCAACTAGCGGGTTTATCGATGCCACCCCGCTAAAGCGCGTCGACCACGCAAGCTGGCGATAGAGCTTTCGGTAATGGCTCAAATCAAGCTGCAGTTTCGCCGTCTGAGCGTTGTTTTCAAGATCCCGGAATTGTCCCTGAGCAGTTCGATTTAGAGGATTCCCTTCGAAGTTGGTGGATAAGTTCGCGCCGATAGTCGAGTAACTCTCATCGCTCGCCAAGTAGCTGAAATAGGCGCTGAAATTCGCGAGCGTGAGGTTCTGTTTGGTGTGGAGGATGGCCGCCGGCGCTGTTTTGTCACGCTGATCGGTGTTGGTGCGATCAAGCCCGAATCCGAAATACAGATTCGTAGTGCGCGAACGCCAGAATGGGTGATCGATTCGAATCCCGAAATTGTCGCCATCACCGGCGATGTCGAGGTCAGGAAAGCCCAGCTTCTTCGCATCAACCTGGTACTCGTAAGCTGCGTAATAAATGCTCGCGCGGGTGCCCCAGCGCGTGATCGGCAGGCTATAGCCTGCCCGCCCGTAGTGCAGGAGATCTCCTTCGGCGTACACTGCGTTGAGGTCTAGTCGATCACCGTAACCCAATAAGCCATTGAGTCCTGCATTCCCCAGGAGCCTTGATTCGCCGATCGATTCGCGGCCGTAATTGTCGTATTGCGCACCGCCGTCGAAACGTTTTTCGTCAGTTTTAAGCACGAGATCCGATTTTCCGAATTCCGTGCCCGGTTGGACCACCGCTCTAGCGTGCAGCCCGGGGATATCGTTCAACAAAAGAAGTTCGTTTTCTAAGGGCTCGTTACGCAGCACCTCACCGCTGCGCAGACGGTCGAGTTGCCAGTTCAGGAAGCCTGGCCGGGTCCGCCCGGTCCCTTCAATCTTTACCGCGCCAAGCGTGCCTTCCAGAATTTCGATCCGGATGATGCCCGCACCGATTTTCTGCTCTGGAACATACGCACTCGCGAGGGTATAGCCACTGGTTCGGTAATAACGCGTGAGCTCATCCGCCGCGTCATAGATTTCGGCCAAGGTCAGCGGACGACCAACATAGCCCGCGATCACCTGCTGCAGCACAGCGCTCTCTACTGAGTGATTGCCAGAAATATCAAAACCACTGACGAGGACCGCGCGACCACCAGGGGCAACGCTGCTCCCGGCCGCCGGGGGGAGGGTTGGGGCGACGCTTGGGGCACCCGTGGTCGGCAAGGAGGGGGGCGTTCGTAATTGCTCCCTAACCTGCCCAGGTGTCGGAATATTCTGTGCGACGGCGCAAGGTTCGAGCAGCGCGAATGCGAACGTACAGGCGCAGGCGAAGAGAATTCGGTCGGCTATCGAGTGCTTTTTCATACCCAGCAGATCCCTACACTCGATTTTCCTGTGCCAGATTAGATTATATGCAGACGGTAAGTGATTGCCAATGCTTAATTTTAAGCTCAGAAAAGCCCCGTGATCCGCCCGTCATCATCGACATCAATCCTCTCGGCTGCGGGGACCTTCGGTAGTCCCGGCATCGTCATCATATTGCCTGCGATCGCGACCACGAAGCCTGCACCGGCCGCCACCCGCACCTCAGAAATCTCCAAGGTGTGACCGCTGGGCGCACCCCGCGCCGTGGCGTCGGTAGAAAACGACATCTGCGTTTTCGCGATACACACGGGGAACTCGCCGTAAAGTTCATCCCAATCTTTCAATTGCTGGCGCACCTTGAGCGGTGCTGAGGTGCCGGCTGCGCCATAAATCTTGGTCGCAATCGACTGGATTTTGTCCCACAGGCTGTCGCTGCTCGCATACACATAACGATGTGCATGCACCTTACCGTCGATTAGCTTGGTCACCGCCTTGGCCAGGCCCTCAGCACCGGCACCTCCCTCCGCCCAATGCCGCGCGACGACAGACTCCGCGCCAAGTTCGGCAATCTTCTTCTGCAGCAAGGCAATTTCGGCTGGCGTGTCTTGCGTGAAATGATTAATGCTCACTACGCACGGCAAGCCGTAGTGTTCGCGGATGTTGTGCAGATGGCGCGCCAGATTCACGCAGCCGGCCTCGAGGGCGCGCAAGTTCTCTTGATTGAGTTCGGGCACCGCGACACCGCCGTGGTACTTCAAGGCCCTAACAGTCGCAACCAACACCACGGCCTGTGGATTCAGACCTGCCATGCGGCATTTAATATCGATGAATTTCTCGGCGCCCAAATCGGCGCCGAAGCCCGCTTCGGTGATCACGTAGTCGGCAAGTTTGAGGGCGGTACGGGTGGCGGTCACCGAATTGCAACCATGCGCGATATTCGCGAACGGACCACCGTGCACGATCGCGAGGTTGTTCTCCAAAGTTTGCACGATATTCGGACTGATGGCGTCTTTGAGCAGCACGGCCATCGCGCCGTGCGCTTTCAGATCTGCTGCGGTAACCGGTTTCTTGTCCCGGGTATAACCCACCACGATCCGCCCGAGACGCGCCTTCAGATCTTTCAGCGAAGTGGCCAAACAGAAGATCGCCATCACTTCCGAGGCGACGGTAATATCAAAGCCATCCTGGCGCACAAAGCCGTTGGCAGTCCCGCCGAGCCCGACCACAATCTCACGCAGCGCGCGATCATTCATGTCCACCACGCGCTTAAAACTGATGAGCCGGGGATCGATGGCGAGCGCGTTGCCGTGATTAAGGTGATTGTCGAGCAGCGCGGCGAGCAGATTGTGGGCCGCGCCTATGGCGTGAAAATCCCCCGTAAAGTGGAGGTTGATGTCCTCCATCGGCACTACCTGCGCGTAGCCGCCGCCAGCGGCACCACCTTTCACGCCGAAGCACGGCCCGAGGGAGGGTTCGCGCAGGCACACGATGGTGCGCTTGCCGAGACGATTCATGGCGTCACCGAGACCCACCGTGGTGGTGGTTTTGCCTTCACCCGCCGGAGTTGGACTGATCGCGGTGACCAGGATTAGCTTACCGTCCGGCCGCTTTTCCAAGCCGCGAATAAACTCGAGCGATAACTTGGCTTTGTAGTGACCGTAGGGCACCAGATGCTCGGCCGCAATGCCGTATTGCTGGCCGACCAACTCAATAATTGGCTTCTTGTGCGCGGCCTGCGCAATTTCGATGTCTGACATAACACTCACCATTGATTGAATTTTTCACTTAAGCGACGGCTTGCCTGCACGTCGGCGCGCGAGCGGCAGATGATACGTGGCTTTGCTGGCTGGGCAATGCGCGATAATCTCGCGCGCTACCGCGCACCTCAGAATCGCGCACTGACATAAGCCAAGAGAATTAAGTATGAGTGAGAACAAAGTATTGGATGGCAAGCGCGTGGCGCAGGAGGTCTTGCACGCTGCTGCGCAGAAAGTGGCCCGCGTGTTAACTGCAACCGGCCTTACACCGTGTCTCGCGACGGTGTTGGTAGGCAGCAATCCTGCCTCCGAAACTTATGTAAAAATGAAGCGCAGGCGTTGTGCCGAAATTGGCATGACCTCTTTGCCGATTGCAATGACGGCGGCGACGACTACCGCGCAACTCGTCGCGCAAATCACCCTGCTCGCGAACGATCCAAGCGTTAATGGGATCCTGCTACAGCATCCCGCGCCTGCGCAGATTGATGAGCGCGCAGCGTTCGAAGCCATTCTCCCCGCGAAGGATGTGGATGGCGTCACCGCCACGGGCCTCGGCCGCATGTGGTTAGGGCTCGGCGGATTTGGCGCCTGCACCCCTGCCGGCATCATGCGGCTATTGCACGCGTACAGCGTCGATCTGCAAGGCCTGCACGCCGTAGTGATTGGGCGTAGCCCGATCCTCGGCAAGCCAATGGCAGCAATGCTGCTGGCTGCGGACGCCACCGTCACGATCACGCACTCGCACACGCGCGACATCGCGAGCCTGGTGCAGCAAGCCGATGTGATCGTCGCCGCCGTGGGCCGCGCGCACTTCGTACAAGGCGAGTGGGTGAAGCCCGGCGCAATCGTGATCGACGCGGGCTATAACGAGGGCAATGTCGGGGATGTGGATTACGCGGCGGCGCTGCCGCGCGCGAGCTTGATTACGCCGGTCCCCGGTGGCGTGGGGCCGATGACGATTGCCACCTTGATTGATCAGACCGCCGATGCCGCGCTAAAACAGCATGGCTTGGGATGAGTCTGCAATCACCGTCATCCCGGAAACAGCGGCGCCGTTATCCGGGATCCATGCTGAACATCGAAAGCCCATGGATCCCGGGTCTGCGCGGCTAACGCCGCTTCGCGCGGGATGACCAGCGTTAGCGATCGCGCGTAATTGCCCGCATGAAAATCCTCATCGCCCCCGATTCATTCAAAGAAAGCCTGGGTGCCTTCGAAGTTGCCACGGCCCTCGCGGCGGGCATGGCGCCACTGCTGCCAGATGCAGTCTTCGAACTCGTGCCGATGGCGGATGGCGGTGAAGGAACAGTCGAGGCCTTGGTGGTCGCGACAGATGGCCAATACTTCGCGGTCGAGGTCACAGGACCACTGGGTGAGCGTGTCATTGCGCAGTATGGGTTATTGGGCGATGGGCATACTGCAGTAGTCGAAATGGCCGCTGCCTCGGGTCTCGGCTTGGTCCCCGTGGCCAAACGCAATCCCCTGACCACGACCAGTTACGGCACTGGCGAACTCATTCGTCACGCGCTCGCGCAGAACATCGACACCCTGATCGTCGGCCTCGGCGGCTCGGCGACAATTGATGGCGGCGCGGGCCTGTGTCAGGCCCTCGGGGTGCGATTTTTTCCCGCGTGATGACCGCGAGATTTCGAGTGCCATGACCGGCGGAGATCTCGCCAAAGTTGTGCGTGTGGATACCAGCGGACTCGACCCTCGCCTTGCAAAAATCTGCATTCAGGCCGCGTGTGATGTCGATAATCCGTTACTCGGCGTGCACGGGGCGGCGGCGATTTTTGGCCCACAGAAAGGCGCCACGCCAGCCCAGGTGCGCGAACTCGAGCAGGCGCTCGATGCCTTCTATCGAATTGTCGAAGCAACGCTGCAGTTAAGCGTGCGCGACACGCCTGGCGCGGGCGCGGCTGGTGGCCTGGGCGCCGCCCTGCGCGCGTTCCTGCACGCCGCCTTACGGCCGGGTATTGCGATCGTGATCGACGCAGTGGGACTCGCGCAAAGAATGGCCAGCGCAGATCTCGTCATTACCGGCGAAGGCCGTCTCGATGCCCAAACCTTGCACGGCAAAGCACCGTATGGCGTCGCGCGCCTTGCCCGTGAGCGAGGAATCCCAGTGATCGCAGTGGGCGGCAGTCTCGCTTTTGAAGCCGAAGCGACACTCGCACAAATATTCGACGCGGTAGAAGCCTGTGTCACGTTTCCGAGCACAACCCAAGAAGCACTCGTCGACGCCACACCCAATCTGCACCGCGCCGGTTATCGCATCGCGCAGTGGCTTAACCTTCGTCTGCGCTGAACGTTGAGTCAGAAATTCATCCAGCTCTCGATCTTCAGCGGATGGTAGCCATACACCCCGCTGAGATGATGCAAAAAAGCGTGTTGCCCCTGCGCGCCCCAGAGGGCGGTGATGCGCGCATCGACTTTGGCATAAGCCCCCAGTAAATCTGTTTCCTCAGGGCTTACCTCGGCACTGAATTCTTGAATCAAGGCAAGCCAGCTCGCGCTGACACCCATGATGAAATACGGCCAGGCGCGCTGCAACGCCGGATCCCAACCGGGATCGCTCGTCGCTTCAAGCAGCGGCGCCTGCGCGCTGCTGCGGCAGTCGTGCGCGATCGTCCCCAAGCGACCGGCCGCGCGTAACATTTGCACCGTCGGTGCCGCGTCGATCTGTGCGCGAAGCGCCGCATAAATGGCCGGCCGCGCGTACACCAGCAAAGTGAATTGATGTCCGGCAAGGTCAGCTGCCGCGCGCCGATGGAAGCGCCACAGCGGAATCTCCTGCGCATAAGCCTTCAACAGAGGTGCCGCGACTCTGTCCGCGAGCACCAGGTCGGTCGCCCACACAGGCTGCCCGGCGGCATCGAACGGCATCCGGAAACACGCGCCATACCAGCGCAAATCACTTGCCATTGGCGGCGCGAGTCCACTGCCCATCGGCGTCCACGTAGCAGTGCTCGATGGCGGCGCCGTTGCACAACCGCTTAACACCAGCAACCAAAGCAGGACCACGCACTGTGCGCTCGCGTTGCTCGTCATCGACTTCCCCGTGTTCGTTTACTGCAAACCCGCACGCTATCATGCTCGCACATTCTCAAGAGATCGCCTGTGATGACTGAAGGAATCGACGAACCCCGGGTCACCGAATGGCTGATGGCACACGTCCCGGCGCTCACAGCACCGGTCAGCTACACCTTAATCGCGGGCGGGCATTCCAATCTCACCTATGCCTGCGATGACGCCGCAGGCCGGCGTTACGTGTTGCGACGGCCACCACTTGGCCATGTGCTCGAAAGTGCGCACGACATGGGCCGCGAATATCGCGTGATTACGGCGCTGGTCGAGAGCGGCGTGCCGGTCGCGGCGACTTATGGTCTGTGCAGCGACCCCAGCGTGAACGGCGCGCCGTTTTTTGTGATGGGTTTCGTCTCCGGGTTAGTGCCACACGATGCCACCATCGCCGGCACACTGCCGACAAATGAACGGCGCAGTATCGGCCTGCAGGTCGCCGACGTTTTGGCGACCCTGCATCAACTCGATCCCGTCGCCGTAGGCTTGGGCACTCTCGGTCGCAAAGAGAATTACATCGCGCGCCAACTGAAGCGCTGGGCAAGTCAATGGGAACAGACGAAAACCCACGAGGTGCCCGCCGTGGAGGATGCGCTGCGCCTGCTCGGCGAACGCCTGCCGGCGCAAATCGGCGCGAGCATCGTGCATGGCGATTACCGGCTCGGCAACATGATTGTCGCCGGCGGCAGAATTCAGGCGCTGCTCGATTGGGAGCTCTGCACTCTGGGTGATCCGTTGGCGGATCTCGGTTACCTGTTGAATACCTGGCTCATGCCCGAGGACATGACCGGTGATGTCGAAGACGCGATGCCCACCACCGTTGGCGGCTTTCCCACGCCAGACGAACTGATGGCGCGCTACGCCACCTTGACCGGTTTCGATCTCACCCACATCAATTACTACCGCGCGTTCTCGCACTGGCGGATCGCCGCGATCAGGCAAGGGGTTTACAAACGGTATCTGGTCGGCGCGATGGGCGCTGAGCGAACGTTCGATCTCGCAGGTTACAAGCGCAACATTGCGCGCAAGGGTGAGCTTGCGGTGCGGTTGTTGGGGGGGTAACTGGCGGCGCGGGCGATCAAGCGTGATTGTGCCCGTCGCCGACGATGCCGGAGAAAAGCATGCTGGAACATAACTTGTCATGCCCTTGGCCAACGCTTCTTCGCCGAAAAAGCCAATCCGATTTTCTCACAGCCAAGCAATACCGACTCACCCTCGCGACGGGTCCACAGAACGATTTCGATGTCTGGGTTAAGCGCCTGCACGGTCTCCGCCCGGTGTCGAACGTTCAGCGTATCGGTTATCGCAACCACCAGCCAGCCAACTGCGCGCCCATTCATCTTTCCGGTTAGGAGACACTTGATAGCTCTTCAATCAACTCTCTTGCCTCCGTCAAGTCTGGGGTATCAAAGCCCTCAGTGAACCAACCATAAATTTCTTCAAGAAGCTCCCGGGCTGGGACGGAGTGTGGTCCCTGTCGCCATAGTCGGGCGAGACTCAGCGTCGCGCGAAGCTCGAGCGATTTCGCCTGCTGCTGTCGGGCGACTTCGATCGCCTGCTGGAAGCACACTGCAGGCTGTTGGCTCCGTTCTGCTTCGGGTTGCTTTGAAATCAATTCGCCCTGCACGCGATAGAGCTCTGCAGCATAGAGAGACTCCCCATTGTTTTGTGCGATCTGTAAGGCGTCGGCGACTATCTTCAAACCCTCACCATAATCTCCGGCTTTGCAATAGGCCTCAGCGAGCAGCGCGGTATAACAGGACATCAATAATCTAGCGCCGGTCGCGCGGCATGTGGCGAGTCCCTGCTGAATTTCGACCAAGCCTCCGGTTTGTTCGCCAGCTTCGATTAGCGCCCATCCACGCAGAAGTGCCGCGCCACCTGCGAGGTGTGGAAACTGATGTGCTACGCATAGGCGCTGAGCCGCTTCGGCGTAGTCGCGTACGTCCGTCCCCTCACGCCGCAGAAAATGACCCCACGCGACATGCAGAAGACTGATGGCCCCGCTGTAAGGATGCGGAACATCCTCCATGAGGTTCTGCAAGGACTCAATCTTCTGTCGGGCCTGCTCGGGATAACCCAGCGACCACAGCGTCCAGATCAGGCGACCGACGCTGAACAATCCAGGATCGAGGCCATACTGGGCTGCGTGTGTGTGATGCCGGTGCCGGTCATAGCGCGCGACGCATTCCTCAAAATGCGTTCGCGCGGCGAGGAACTCCCCGCGGATAAACGAGGTGTTGCCGAACGCCAGGTGGGCCTCTAACAGCAGATCCGGGTCCCGCGAGAGCTCTGCAGTGCGCAGCAGCCGCACTCCGAGTTCGTGCGCGTTCGCCACTTCACCGCGCACGAGATGCAGCGAACGTAAGCCGAAAGTCACTGAAAAATGCTCGGCGTCAGTGCCAGTGGTCTGGCATAACTCAAATGCTGCGCGGTAGGTGCTTTCGACCTCTGCCGCTGCATTGCCTAGACTGGCCACGAGCAAAGGGCCGAGTGCGATACGTAAGGCAAGTGCCTGTGATCGCAGCTCACTGCTCGTTGGAAGTAACGCCACCAGTTCCAGTCCTTTGCGCAGATGATTAATGGCTTCGAGGTTGGCGGAACGGCGCGCTGCGCGCTCTCCGGCCTGTCGCCAATGGCCTACGGCTTCGTCGAGCAGCCCCGCTTCGGTCAAGTGATAGGCCAGCCGTTCGGGTTCGACTTCGACTTCGGCCGGGAAGTGTTGCTGTAGAACGGGAGCGATCCGACTATGCAGCTGCCGACGCGTGCGCTTCAGCATGGACTGATAGGCGGCGTCCTGGAGCAGCGCGTGTTTGAAGCGATAGTGCGCGCGCGGCGCGAATCCGCGTTGAAAAAGCATCTCGGCCGTGACCAGGCGCCCGAGTGCTGCCTGCAATGACGTGTCACCAAGCGGGACCACCGCGCGCAGGAGCTCATAGGAGAACTCACGACCCAATGCGGCCGCGGTCTGCGCCACCTCGCGGTCGCCCGACAAGCGGTCCAGGCGTGCCGCGAGTAGATCTTGCAAGCTCGAAGGAATGGTTAGCAATGACGTCGAGAACCCGCCGTAAACAGCGGTGGCCCGACCATCAAGTGCGCCGTTGGCGCCTCGAATCATTTTCGCCATTTCCTCGACGAACAATGGCACGCCGTCCGTCTTAGCAACGATTTCCTGAATGACGGTCGCCGGCAGCGCGCGACTGCCTGCGATCTGCGCGACTAGATCCGTTGCCTGTTGGCGGTCGAGTCGCCCCAAGGTTATTTGGCTGACGTACGATTGCGCCGCCCAGCCTGGCATGAACTCGGACCGATAAGTCAACACGAGCAGGATTCTGGCGGTGGGGACCTGCGCGATGAATTGTTGTAAGAGTTCCAGCGTCGAAGGATCCGCCCATTGCAGGTCTTCCCATAGGCTGAACATCACGGACCGTTCCGTTTCTTCCAGCAGCCACCGAATCAGCGCGGCATGCGTTTCCTCGCGCTGCTGCCGCGGCGTCAGAGTCAGCGGTGGATAATGTTCCGGGCGCGGTAGGGATAGCAGCGCCGCCAGCAGTGAGATAGTTTCCCGCTGCGCAAATCGATAACCCGCGAGGGCGACCTCAAGTTTCGCAAATCCAGTCTGTGCTGACTCGTCCACTTCCAGCCGGAGCACCCGTCGGAGATGTTCAATCACCGGGTGCCATGTGCTGTCTTGGTGATACCGCGAACAGCGCAGTTCGATTCGGACGATGTCGTCGCGCATTAGGGGATCTTTGAGTTCCTGAACGAGACGGGATTTGCCGATGCCGGCCTCCCCGCTGACTGCCACGACTTGTCCCATGCCATCCTGCGCGGCAGCCCAGCGCTGCCGCAGCAACGCGAGTTCCTCCACGCGCCCGATGAGCGGCGTTAGACCACTGCGGACGGTTGCCTCGAAACGGCGTCGCGCGGTGTTGGCGCGGACCACGCGATACAAGGCCTGTGGCTTGGCGACTCCGCGCAGTTCACGTATGCCCAGCGACTGGCAGTCGAACAGACCTTCCACCAGCGCGTACGAGGTTGCACTGATCACCACGGTCGCGGGCGCCGCTTCGGCTTCCACACGAGCGGCGAAATTGGGCGTTTCGCCGAATGCGATCTGTTCATGACGGCCAGGCGTGCCGAGCTCCCCGATCACGACCGGTCCAGAGTGGATGCCGATCCGTACTTGTAACGGATCAAGGCCTTGCCCCTCGGCGCTCGCCGTGCGGTTCTCGGCGGATAAGGCGAGCGCTGCGACGATAGCAAGTGCGGCGTGCACCGCGCGCTGGGCATCGTCCTCATGGGCCGCCGGGTAGCCGAAGTACACCAGCAGGCCGTCGCCAAGATACTGTGCGATATAGCCCTCGTAGCGCTCGATTACGGCGCCGCAGGTCGCGTGATAACTGCGTATTAGTTCGCGCAGATCTTCCGGATCGAGACGCGCCGACAGTGCCGTCGATCCGACCAGGTCGCAGAACATCACGGTCAGTTGTCGCCGTTCCGCAGCATCCGACGCTGGTCCGGCCGCTGTCGCGGTAGGCAGCGGCGCCGGGAGCAACAGCGGGACCGCTTGATCGGCCGCGGCAGCACCGCCCCAAACCAACACGGCGCCCGCCTCATCGCGGGCAAGGCGCTTGGCCTTGATCATTTCTTCCTTGAGGTCTTCCAGATATTCGTCGTCCAGCGCAAAGCGTCGTTTGAGCGCACGATACGATACGCGTTGCTCGCGGCGCAGAATCTCGATGATCTCGGAGAGGATCTCATCGAACGTCATGACAGTGCCCGTTTGCGTATGCGTTTTGAAGACGATATCACCTTCAATTCCTAACGGCCCTGCGCCAACTCAGCCGTCGTGAACAGACTGTCGCGCAGGTCCGCGTCATATCGCGTTTGCGTGGTGCGCAGCCGTGTTTCGGTCTCATTCGCTAAATTTTTCACGATCACGAGTTGCGGGATCCAGAACGCCCCTTCAGCCATGACCGTGTCCCACGGCACCAGCAGCTCCTTGGCGAGGTTATCGGCCCGATCATGAAACGTGGCGTGGCGCAGAATGCAGTGCTCGCGATCGACCTGCATCGTGATCTGCGCATAGACGGATTGGACGGTGCGCAGCGGCGTCATGCTCAGAACGTAGACAGGACGGCCGTCGAGTACGTCATCGGCGCGCCGTGCTACTTTGCTCGTACGTGTAAACGCGAGCAGTTGCAGCAGATCCTCGTAACTCAAATCGGTGCCGAACAGTGAGCCCGACAGCGCCCCGCCCGTGATGCGGCGTACCGTGCGCAAAGTTGGCAGGTAAACGAAGACTTCCGGTTCACCCGCAACCCGTTCGCGCACCAGCACTGTGTAGCCGTGCAGATCCGGCGGGGCTGCGATCCGCAACAGGACCTGCATGCGTCCCTGCATATCGCGCTTTCCGTAAAGCTTAAGTAGTAGACGCTGCTGTACCACGTCACCATCCCCATAGGTTTCGAGGACCAGATCCGACGCTACCGATTCCCGCGGGGAAGCTCGGGTCATGCAGGCCTCGACCTCGGCGACGCCGGGTTCTGTCTCCGACTCGGCGAAGGCCGGCGTGGCAACACCGATGCGGAGCGTCAGAAACAGCACCGCGTGGAATTGCACGCCGTTCATTCTGCGCACGCGTTGCGGTCGTTCACTCACAGGTGCCGAGGTACTGGCGCTTGTATTCAATTAGCGCGACAGTGTTGCCGGCTTCTTCGGTGTCTACGCAGCGGAACTCGTCGAAGCAACGACCCTGGGCGCTCGCCATTGGGACGCAATAGCGTCGGACAACCAAGCCAAAGGCCGGGAAATTGTAGATGCAATCGAGACCATTGCCGATTCCGGCACCGCGGGGCGTGCATTGCCCGTTGAGATCGAGCTCGATGGCCTGCATCTCCGGGATCGGCGTATTGAATACGCCATGACCGGCAAAACGATTATTGGCATCCATCACCAGAGTACCGACCGCGACGATCGGGAGTGGCGAAGCAGCCGACGATTGATTCAGTAAGGTTGTCGACGGCACGACCTGACTGAAGCTCCAGGTGCCGCGCAGCGGGCTTCGCTGGTCTACCGCGAGCACCGTGGTCGCAAGCGCGGACAGCAACAGGCATAACAGGGCGCGTGAGCGATAGGGCCTAGAGGGTCGATTCATGGGGAGTTCCTTTCGAAGTGTTTGACAAGTAAAAAATCACCGTCTATGGCCCGCGCCGCTGCCACGCACTGCATCTGCCGCGCCTACTTCCGCGCGCACCGTCGCCAGCATCCGTGCCATGAAGTCGCACAGTTCAGAGGACGATGCGAAGCGAACGGCGCGTCCCGAGACCACGTGCTCGACGCGACCGGCACAGGGGCCGTGCGCAAGATCGGTGTCTACGTAAAACTGCACCACGAACGCACGACACGGCGACAACGGTGACTGGTTTTCAG
>JANOVQ010000466.1:0-4427 GCA_031417495.1 Pseudomonadota bacterium
CGGGTGTGCCTGCCACATGAAACACCAACACGGTGAGTTCCTTCACGCTGGTGTCCACCGTGAAGCGGTTACCGGTCAACGGCAGACTGTCCGGTGCTGCTGCTTGTTCGAAGAGGTGCAGGAAGACGCGTTGCAGGGCGGCCGCATCGGCCACTTGTTCGAACCAGCCATCGGTGCCCTTCGCGATGGCGTTTAACAGCACCGCATCGGCTTGCTTGGAGAGCGCCACCGCGTTCACATGCACGCCGAGCACTTGGAAGCGGGTGAGGCCGTCGGCGAGGAGTCGCGCGCGCGACGCAGCGCTTTCCGCGGCGTCCTTGCTCACATCGACCACGCCATCCGTTAACAAAATAATGTGCCGCGGCGCGTCTTTGTCAGCTGCGCTCGTCCAATCCGCACTGGCGGCGCTTAAACCCGCTTCAATATGCGTGAACAGTCCACGCGAATGGACTTTGCCGGCTGCTGCGCGGGCCAGTCTTTTCCACTCGCCATCTACAGCATGCGGGGCGACCAGGACTTCCGCCGCCTGATCGAATAGCCAGACACCGGCGGTGGCCCCGGCAGGGAGTAACTCGGTGAGCAGTTTGAGCGCAGGAATGCGCAAGTTGGCCGGATCGTTCTGCTTCATGCTGCCCGACACATCGATCAGGATCCGCACATCCGGCGGCGCCGCGCGCACTCTCTCCCCATAGCTCAACAACAGGCACAGACTCGCCAACGGTAGCAGGCGCACAGCGCGCTTGAGGTTGACAGTAAGCGGAGATTTCATCGGAGATCTGGCGGCCGCTGGCGGCAAATCTTTAGGCCAGGTGAGAACGCCTCGGCGCTGTGGGACACTGCGGCCAGGCAAGCCCAATTTGCCACCGGCGGATGCGTGACGAGGAGCGGGTATGATTCGAACTTATGGCGTGACGGCGGTGGGTTTACAGCCCTACGACGGCTTTGTGACGGCCGAACATCTTGCGCAGGCGAGCTGGATTGATCTCTTCATGCCGACTGAGGACGAGGAACAGCATGTCGAAGGTGTGCTCGGCGTGGAGCTGCCGACCCGCGAAGAAATGCGTGCGCTGGAAGATTCGCATCGGCTCTATGAGGAGGGTGGCGCGCTGTACCTCACCGCCACGGTCATGGTCAACTCAGAAGCGGAATATCCACGCTCCGATAACCTCACCTTTGTGTTGACTCGCCAATGTCTCGCGACCGTGCGCTACGCGGCGCCCAGAGCGATCCAGATTTTTGGCGAGCGCGCCGAGCGCCGCCCGCTGCTCGCGCCGAATGGCGAGACCGCGTTGCTCGGCATTCTCGAAACGCTGTTGGAACGGATTGCCCTGAGCATCGAACGCGTGAGCGCGGATCTCGACCAACTTGTGCACCAGGTTTTGAGTCCTGAACGTAAATCGCCGCAGCCACGGCTCGACTATGGCGCGATGCTGCGTCAGCTTGAACGCAATCAAATCCTGATCACACGCGCACGCGCGAGCTTGAGCAGCCTCAATCGGCTGGTGGCTTTTGCGAGCCGACCGGCGCTCGAATTCGCGCTGAGCAAAGGGTTCCGCGCACGCGCGGCGACGCTTCTGCATGATATTTTGTCACTGACCGATCACACGACTTTCCTTGCCAATAACATCAGCTTCGAACTGGCCGCGATTCTCGGCATGATCAACATCGAACAGAACGCCATCATCAAAATATTCTCGGTGGCTGCCGTGGTCTTTCTACCGCCTACCTTGGTGGCGAGTATCTATGGGATGAATTTCAGACTGATGCCCGAACTCGCATGGGCGCAGGGCTATCCCTGGGCGTTGGGCTTGATGGTGGCTTCGGCGGTGGTGACGCATTGGTTCTTTAAGCGGCGTGGCTGGTTGTGAGGGTTTTATCCGTCTTTGCGGGGAGTGTGGCGGCGCGATCTTGCGCCAAGAGCGGGCGTTGGGATGGGGTGGTCATTTAACGGTTATGGTATGGAGAGATGCGCATGGTTCGGTGCAATAACTTGCCGTCGCGACGACGAACGGAGCGCACTGCCCGCTGCGGGCGACTGGCCTATGGCGTGGTTGGCGCGTGGTTATTGACCCTTTCCTCAGGCGTGCTCGCCGTTGCGGACGCCGACATCCCGGCGCCACTACAAGCGTGGATCCCCTGGGTGTTGCACGACGTGCATGATCTGGAATGCCCTTATCTATTTAACGCACCCGCACGTCGTTGCGTGTGGCCCGGCCAGTTGGAAATTGCGGTTGCAGCCCACGGTGCCGAGTTCGCCTTGTCAGTCGAGGTCTTTCAAACGGCGTGGGTCCCTTTACCCGGTCGCGCGGGACTCTGGCCGCTTGAGGTGACTTTGAACGAGGTGCCTGTCGCGGTGGTCTTGCACGCAGGAATCCCCGCGCTGGAACTCGCGCCGGGTCGGCATCGCCTCACCGGCAAATTCGCCTGGCCTAACATGCCGGAATCCTTACCGGTGCCGGCCGACTACGGTCTGGTCACCTTGTTGCTGCACGGACAACCGATGCCAGTGCCGAATTCTCCAGGCCAGCTCTGGCTGAAGTCGAATGGCCCAGCGGCAGCGGCGGACGAACAGCAGGATCGCCTGACGTTGCAGGTGTTCCGCCAGCTGCAAGACGACCAGCCGTTGCAGGTGGTGACCGAACTGACCCTCGATATCGCAGGCGCGCAACGCGAAGTCACCCTGTCCGGTGCGCAGCTGCCAAACACCGTGCCGATGCTCTTGGAGAGCCCACTGCCGGCCCGCCTCGAGCCCAATGGCGATTTACGCGTGCAGGTGCGACCGGGTCACTGGACCTTGCGCCTGACCACGCGGCACCAGGCACCTGTTACCGCGCTCGCGCTGCCCACGCCGACAGCACCCTGGCCGGCCGAAGAAATCTGGGTGTTCGAGGCCCGACCGGCGCTACGCCTGGTGGAGCTGGTCGGGCCGGTCGCGATCGATCCTCGCCAAACCCAATTGCCGACGGACTGGCAGGCCCTGCCGGCCTATCGTCTTACCGCCGGCGAGACCTTGCAGCTCAAGGTTCAACGGCGCGGCGATCCGGAGCCCGAACCCGATCAATTGGCACTACGCCGTCAGCTCTGGCTGGATTTCGACGGGGCTGGGCTTACCGTCAACGACGTGATGTCCGGTCAGATGACGCGCGCCTGGCGTTTGCAGGCTGGCCCGCAGTTGGCGCTTGGGCGAGTGTCGTTGAACGGAGAAGCGCAATTTGTGACGAGTCTGGATGGCGTCCAGCGTGGCGTGGAAGTGCGCCGCGGCGCGGTCGAACTGAACGCGGATTCGCGGCTCGAAGGCGCGCTTCGCCAGTTCCCGGCAGTGGGCTGGCTGCAGGCGGTGAACAACCTCGTGATCACGCTCAATCTGCCCCCAGGCTGGCGACTGTGGTCTGCGCATGGCGTCGATAACGTCCCGGATACCTGGCTGCATCGCTGGACCTTACTCGATTTGTTTTTGGTGATGATCGCCACCGTCGCGGTGGCACGCCTATGGCACTGGCGGTGGGCCCTGCTCGCCGGCGTGACCCTGGCGGCGATCTGGCACGAAGCAGAGGCGCCGCGCCAGGTGTGGTTGCATTTGCTGGCGGCGTTCGCGTTGTTGCAGGTATTGCCCAGTGGTCGTTTGCGCCAGTTCGTGAGCAGCTACCGTAATGTTGGCTTGTTGGTGCTGGTTGCGAGCAGTGTGGTGTTCATGATCGACCACGTGCGACTGGGGCTTTATCCGCAGCTCGCACAGCCCTATCAAGTGATGGGGCAAATCGGGAGCCTGGCCAGCCCGGCCACTGCACCGATGCCAGAAATGGTGACGCAAGAGGCAGCCGTCGCGAGTGACCGCGGGGGGAGTGTGCCTACTGACATGGCTGAGCTCCGACGCGAATTGAGGGATGTGCCGCACAGTGATCCAGTGCGCAGCGCCAAGTCTTACGCGGTGAAGACGAGCATGCAGCAGGCCTACGATCCCGCTGCGCTGGTGCAGACCGGGCCTGGTTTACCCACCTGGCAGTGGACTGCAGTGCAGTTGAGTTGGAATGGTCCGGTCGCCCCGGCCCAGGAACTTGGTTTGGTGTTGTTGTCGCCCAGAGTCAATCTGGGGCTGGCGCTGCTGCGGGTGCTGCTACTCGCGTGCCTGGTCGGGGTTTTTTTGCGGGCAGCGTTTGGTGAGAGACCTAAAGTGCCGCCCGTCGGCGCGCCGAGTGGCGCGCTGCTGGCGGTGTTGATAGGGCTGAGTCTCATGCCTACGCCTAGCCGCGCCGAGTTCCCAGATCCCACCCTGCGCGAGGAACTTAAGCAACGCCTGCTACAGGCCCCGACTTGTTTGCCCAATTGCGCGGAAGTGCCACGTCTGCGGGCTCAAGTGGCGGCTGATCAATTAACCCTGTGGCTGGAGGTGCACGCCACCCAGGAAGTAGGACTCCCACTGCCGGGTC
>JANOVQ010000467.1:0-7801 GCA_031417495.1 Pseudomonadota bacterium
TATACACACTTTCCAGGCGTGCTCCTTAAGCCACTCGGACACCTCTCCTACTGGCCCGCTATGGTATCGGCTGGCGGCAATTCTGGCGAGCGTCAGGCCGCCGCCCGTTGGGCGTGCCAGCGTGACAACAAGGCAGCTTCGCCCTGCGAGAGTTCACACAGGGTCGCTACCTTGTCGACGTCCAGGCCTTCGCTGAGCAGCCGTTGCGCGTCGACAATCTGGGCGGCAGCTTCAGGCTGGCGTGCAATGGAATGAAGTTGCGCACTAAGCGCGCGATGTTGCGCATTCTGTTGGTGAACGCGCGAGCCGAGCGAACGTGAACATTCGAGCAAGGCGCACAATTCGTGTTCAAGCGCGATTCGCTGCGCGCTTTCGTGCGCTAGCAACCGTTGTACGCGCAATAACGCGCGGGTCTGATAGGACGCGAGCACCGCGAGCAGGAGTACGCCAGTTGCAAGGATCAGATCAGCCAGCATGAGAGGTTCTAATCACTGGGGCGGCGCAGCTTGATTGAACCCTGCGTCAGAATTCTGGTTGAAAAATCTGGCCATCGGCGCCAACCAGCGACGGGGCACCGGTGCGATTTCCGTCATGCGCAATACTTCCCGCACCTGCATCACATTGATGCCATGGACTTCATCCGCGAGTTGGAAGGTTACCCAACGGAAGACTCGCTTCGCTTGTGGTTGCAATACTGCGCTCATATTTTCCCTTGGGTTGATGCGGTGACAGTCCGCGCGTCAAAGACGCGTCGCGATCACGGTCCCGGTGTAAACAGAGCATGGTTCGTGCCAAGGTCGCGGCGGCGTTGGCATGCGCAGCGTGCGTCCCCGTCGTCATGCCTCGGCGCGACGCCCAAAGTGCAATTGCAGGGCATCGCTATCGAGCACAAACGACGGCGGCTGTTGGAGACTGCCCATGATCCACGGGGTGTCCGGGCGGGGTCCGCGCGTGATGATTTCGTGCGCTGGAATCTGCAGCTCACCCCCGCGCGTGCAGCCGATAATTTCGATCCGCCCACCTTTGAGCAGCAACCGGTCCGGCCCGCCGAGTGCCGCCTGGTCGAGCTTCGCGCGATAGCGATCCGGGACCAGTTCGCACCCATCCACTTGCAGGCAGCGAGCGCCGAATCGCGGTTGCTCATCCACCGCGCTCGCCTTCAACACGAATTGAAACGGGCCCACGCGAAACTGGAAAAAAGGCGCGGGAGAGAACGCACCCAGCGGCGGCGCGCTGGCCTGCGTGGCGAGATGTCCTTCGAGATATTGTTCGAGAAGCGCCCGGGTACTGTGCTGAATTGGTGGCATCTGAGTTATCCCGCGCGCTGCAAGCGCCAAGGTTGTTCGCCACCGATTAGATACTCGACCAAGCGTGCATACGCCTGACTGCCATGCGACTGTGGCTGCCACAGGGTCAGCGGTTGCCGGCAACGACTGGCTTCTCTGAACTGGGTATCGATAGGGATCACTTCCGGCCATAAACACAGATCGCGCCGCGCGCGCAATTCAGCCAAGGTATCGAGCGAGGCTCGCGTGCGCCGGTCAAACATGGTCGGCACCGCCAAATAAGGCAACGGAATCCCGCGTGAGCGTTCGATCATCTGCAAGGTGCGCAGCATGCGATCCACGGCCTGGGCCGATAAGGGCTCAGTCTGCACCGGCACCACCAGTTCATCCGCCGCGACCAGCGCATTGACCACCAGCACGCCCAAGGTCGGCGGACAATCGAGTACGCAGTAATCGTATTGGGAGGTCAGCGCGCTCAGAGCCCGCTTCAGAATCAAACCCATGCCCTGACGTTGCCCATGGCGCCGTTCCAAGGTGACCAGCGCCGTTGAGCTGGGGATTAGCGTCAGGTTACTGACACCGGTCGGCAACGCCACCGACGCGAGTGACTGGCTAGTACCACCAACCGCTGCCTCGAACACCGTCTGCAGCGAGGGCTCAATCTCATTCGCGTCGTAGCCAAAGTAGCCGGTCAACGAGCCGTGCGGATCGAGATCGATCGCGAGCACCTTGGCCCCTCGCGCCACCAAGGCTCCTGCTAAGCTCACGGTGGTGGTGGTCTTACCGACGCCGCCTTTCTGTGCCGCGACTGCCCAGGTTTTCATGGTCCGATTTCCGCAGATGGTGGTAGCGTCTCAATCCGCTGCAAAGTCCGCGCCGCTTCCACGGCGGCGCTCGCCGCTACGCTCTCGAGCCCTCCCGCTTGCTTGGCTACTCCGATTACCACGCGCCGGTTCTTCAGGCGTCCGGCCTCGGTGGCGTTATCGGCGATTGGTCGAAATTCGCCATAACCAACTGCCGACATGCGCTCCTGTGCCATACCTGCCGCACCTAACTGTTCGGCGATGGTGGCCGCGCGCGCGGCTGACAAATGCCAATTCGATAGAAATCGTCCGCCATTCAAGGGCATGTTGTCGGTATGCCCTTCGATTCGAACCGGCTTCCCAAGCTCGGCGATCACGCCCGTGATTTCACGCAGTGCAGGTAAGGAGCGGGCCTGCAGCTCGGCGCTGCCGCTCGCAAACAAAAGTTCGCTCGCGAGTTCGATTTCCAGCCAGTCGCGGGTATCGCGAATCCGTACATCGTCGCGCTTGATCAACGGACCGAGCGCCGTCTCAAGGCGCTGCTGCGCGGTACCCTGGCGTGGCGCCGGGACGATTTCGACTGGTGCGGCCCCTGCGCCCTGTAGGCTTGAAGCGGCTTCTTCCATCATCGCCACATTTTGTGGCGCAATTTTGATCTGGTCCTGCGGCATCACGCCACCACCAAGATCAATCGGCGCCGCGCGCGCAGCATCTGGCCGTTTCGCGGTGTTAAACACCGTCTCCATTGAATTGGAGAGCACCCGAAATTTGCCGGCATTCACCGACGAAACTGAATACATCACGACAAAGAAGGCCATCAACAAAGTGATGAAATCGGCGTAGGAAACCATCCAGCGATCGCGCTCCGAAGCGTCTTCCGCTGGTTCAGCATGGCGTAGAAAAGGATTCGGCGCGCGCGTCATAACAGACCCTGCAGGCGCGACTCAACGATGCGCGGATTTTCGCCGTCGGCAATCGCCACCACTCCGATGGTGATCATGTCTTGCAGGCGCGTTTCCTCGCGCACCAGCGCCTTGAGCTTGTTGGCCGCCGGTAACAGGAAAACGTTGGCAAGGCCCACACCGTAGACCGTCGCGACGAAGGCGACGCCGATGCCCTGCCCGAGCACTGAGGGATCGGACAAGTTGTGCATCACGTGGATGAGGCCGATGACCGCGCCTAAAATCCCGAGGGTCGGCGCGTAACCTCCCATCGCTTCGAAGACCTTGGCCGAAAGCATGTCGCGCGCCTCGCGCGCGGCGCTATCGAGCTGCAGGGTGTCGCGAATCACGAGCGGATCGTTGCCGTCGATAAGCAACTGCAGGGCCTTGCGCGCAAAGTCGTAGCGCACGGCTTCGACGACGTTTTCAAGTCCGAGCAGACCATCGCGACGCGCAGTGCGGCACCACTGCAGAAGATCTTCCATGACCGCTGCGGAATTACGTTGCGGCGGACGAAACACCCAGGAGAGCATGTGCATGGCACGCACGAAGGTCGGTAACGGTGACTGCACCATGGTCGCACCCAACGTGCCGCCACCCACGATCAGTAGCGCCGGCCCATTCAGCAGCATTGAGAGGTGACCGCCTTCGAGATACTGCCCACACACCACCGCCGCGAGTGCGATCAGCAGTCCGACCAGACTTAAAATATCCATGGTTCAAGCCCGCGCTGCCAGAGCGCGCACGCGCGCTGGATGGCTCGCCGGCCTAGCGCCGGCCGTATGCATCGATAAGATCTGGCAGGTCGAGGACCAGCGCAATCCGTCCATGGCCCGTGATCGTCGCGCCGGACATCCCTTTTATCCCTTGCAGCATGGCACCAAGCGGCTTGATCACCACTTCTTCCGGGCCATCCACCAGAAGTCCGAGCAAGCGGTCCAGCAGGCCTTTTTCGACCACTTTAGCGCGCAGCACCTCGGCATTCATTTGCAAATCGCCGGTAAGCGCATCCAGATTAGCCACCGCCTGCGTCATCTCGGGATTGCCGATAGTGGCCTGCAGGTTCTTCAGGCGGTTTCGGATCAGCATTAATTCGCCGACCAACTTCATGATCCGGTCGAGCCCATCGGTCGCCACCCGAAGAGTGTTAGCACTTTCTTGCGCAGCGGTGGGTACGCGGGCCACTGGCGCTGGCTCGGGAATTGACCCGACTATCGCGATCTGGGGCTCTGCCGCCATTACAGGCGCCGACTTAGGCGCGCCGTGCATTTTGTCGAGCAGCGCTTCAAACTCATCGTCGGTAATAGTTTCCGAACCGCTCGCGGCGGACCCTACGCTGACTTGGGCGGGTGCCGCGCGCTGGAGTTTGTCGAGCAAGGCATCAAATTCATCCTCCGAGATTAAATCCGAACTCGGCGCGCTCACTGTCTCCTTACTGGGCGGCGCTGCCGCAAGCAACATGGCATTCACGACCTCGTCGAATTCGGGCGCAGCCAGCACGGGCGCGGCGTCCAACCTTCGCCTCAATGGCGCCCTTTCAATCTCCGCTTCTGGTTGGTGGGACATAAGTTCGCAGCGCCCTAGGCCGTGGCGGCGAGGCGTTCGAAAATCTTGTCGATCTTTTCTTTCAAAGTTTGCGCCGTGAAGGGTTTCACGATGTAGCCATTCACACCGGCCTCAGCCGCCGCCACGATTTTCTCGCGACGCGCTTCGGCGGTCACCAGCAACACCGGCAAATTCGCCAAGGCGGGATCGGCGCGCACGGCTTTCAGGAGATCGATGCCCTGCATCCCCGGCATATTCCAGTCGGTGATGAGAAAATCAAACGAACCTGCTTGCAACATTGGCAATGCCGTATTGCCGTCATCTGCCTCATGCGTGTTGGTATAACCCACATCACGCAGCAGGTTTTTAATGATTCGCCGCATCGTCGAGAAATCGTCGACGATCAGGATCTTCAGGTTTTTATCGATCATTACTTCCGAAATCATCCGAGGTATTCCAATCAGACATGCGCGCCTTGAGGCGAATCAGCGCTTGTGAGTGAATCTGACAGACCCGTGATTCACTCACGCCAAGGACTTCGCCGGTCTCGCGTAAGTTCAGCTCTTCTTTGTAATAAAGCGACATCACCAGGCGTTCCCGTTCGGGCAGACCGGCGATCGCCTGCGCGAGCGCCTGCTTGAACATTTCCTTTTCAACGCTCTCCGATGGTTCAAGGATTCGTTCGGTCAGCCCTTCGGTCAGGATTTCATCCTTCGACGGCAGCTCCTCAAAACTGAAGACTTTGTGGCTGCTGGCATCCTGCACAGTCTGGTAATACACGTTCAGGTCAACACCAAGGCGTTCGGCCACCTCGGAATCGCGCGCATCGCGCCCCTGTTCGTGTTCGATCTCTGCGACCACCCGCGAGATTTCTCGGATCCGTCGGTGCAGCGAGCGTGGTGCCCAGTCTCCCTTGCGGATCTCGTCCAGCATGGAACCGCGGATTCGAATGCCAGCATAGGTCTCGAAGCTGGCGCCTTGCGCCGGGTCGTAATTGCGCGCTGCCTCAAGCAGGCCGATCATGCCGGACTGCACGAGATCGTCGATTTGGACCGTGGGTGGCAGACGACTCATCAAGTGATAAGCGATCCGTTTCACCAACGGCGCGTGTTTACGGACCAACTCATCCTGGTCCTGCTCGTGCAGGCTGGATTTGGCGGTCCTTTTATATTTTGCTAATTCATTCATGCGCGAGCATGCCTCCCCGTCATATCGGCTTTAATGAGTTTTTCCCAGAAGAACTCGGACCGTCCCGTCGTTCCTTGCGGCCTAGGCCACCTATCGGCCGCGCTTGCCAGCTTCTTGAACGAAGTCGCAATCGCGCTTTCCGGAAAGGCGGTGAGGACTGGCGCGCGGCGGCGTGCCGCCCCGACGACCTGACGGTCGAAGGGGATGCTGCCCGCAAATTCCAGCGTTACCTCCAGGAATCGGTCGGTCGTGCTCAACAGGCGTTGGTAGATCGCGTGCGCGTCATCCTCGTTGCGAGCCATATTGACTAGCACCCGAAAGCGCCGACGACCATAAGTTTGGTGCAGTATTTTTATTGTTGCGTACGCGTCGGTCAGGGACGCGGGGTCGTCACACACCACGACGAGAATCTCCTGCGCAGCTTCGCTGAATTGCAAAGTATTGGCGGCGATTCCGGCCGCTGTATCGATCACTAACCAGTCACTCACGATGTCGAGATCGCTGAAGGCTTGGATCAAGCCCGCACGCTCGGCATCGGATAACTCCGTCATGTGCTGGATCCCCGAAGAGGCCGGCACAATCTGGACGCCCGCAGGACCTTCCAGCAGGATTTCATGCAGGTCTGCGCTACCTGCCAGCACATGCTGCAGATTTTTGGCTGGTGTCAGCCCGAGGAGCACATCGATATTCGCCAGCCCCAGGTCGGCATCCAGCAACATGACGCGCGCGCCTTGCAGCGCGAGCGCCGTCGCGAGGTTGATCGAGACGGTCGACTTCCCGACTCCACCTTTACCGCTGGTGACAGCTAATACGCGCGTGACTGCGCGCGGCGTGACCGCGCCGGGTCGTCGCACCGGCTCCGTCATTGCTAAATTCATGGGCATATCTGCTCGCTCATTTGATCGCTCATTTCTGGGGCGCTTAATTTCGCGCAGCCATTACAGGGCGAAGACGGGTTCAAAAGTGGACGCTGCGCTCGGTGGCGCGTGCTGTGCGCTGAGAGCCTCGGCGCGCTGGATGAGTTGGTGCCGAGTCATCTGCAGGTTATCGTCCGGGACTTGCTGCCCTTCACTGACATAGCAGAGCGCGAGGCGCGATTCGTAGAGCATCGAGAGAGCCGCGCCGAAGGCGGCCGCCTCATCAAGTTTGGTCAGGCAGCACCCTGCCAACGGGACCTTGGCGAAGGCTTTGATGATTCGCTTCAAGGCGAGATATTCAGTGGTCGCAGTAGTCACCAGATAGAGTTGGATGGCTTCGCCAAGGTCGCACAGATCAAGCGCGCACTGACCAAACTGACCATCCGCAGGCGCATAGCCAGGAAGATCGATAAGCACCAGCGACTTGTTCTCTAGGGTTCGCAGGCAGGCTTCGAGCGAGGCTTGATCGCGCGCCGTTTCGACTTGAATGCCGAGCAGACGCCCAAAAGTCCGGAGTTGATGGTGCGCGCCTAAGCGTTGCTCGTCAGCCGAAATCAGGGCCACCGCGTCGGTGCCATGCGAAAGCGCGTAACGCGCCGCTAGTTTGCTGACTAAAGTCGTCTTGCCGACACCCGTGGCACCGCAGAACGCCGCGACTCCGCCATGGCGCAAGGGATCCTCGGCACGTCGTATCCCGTCGTGCAGCACGCCAAGCACTTGTTGCCAGGCGATGTCGTAATCCGTGGTGTCGTCGATGGCACTGACCACTTGTTGCCCGAGGTGGGCGGCAAAGCCCATCCGCGTGAGCGCGTCCAGCAGGCGCGCCTGAAGCGGATGACGGCCGCGAAAATCCTGCCACGCAAAATTCGACAGTTGTTGCTCGATAAGGCCTTTAATCGCGCCAAGCTCGCGCCGCATCTGCACCACCGTGTCAGGATGCGTCCACAAATCCTGGGTGGCCGCAGAACCAGCAGCGGCAACCGCCACACTGCTGTCCGGCGGTGTCGCCGCACGCTTAGCCGGTGCGCGCCGCAGGCTCTCGAGATCGGCCTGATCCACGGCCTCGGTAGCGATCATGATTTCGATCCCGCCCTCGACATTGCGATTAGACAGAATCAAGG
>JANOVQ010000468.1:0-3649 GCA_031417495.1 Pseudomonadota bacterium
CAAAGGTCCATTGCGCATCCAGGCACACCAACACAGGGTAGGGCTTGGCGCGTGTGCGATACCCTTCTGGCAGCGCTACGTGCAACACCCGCCCGTCATCTGCGTAATCGTGAATCTCTTGGCGCCATAACATCGGTCTAAACTCGCTCTTCGCTGCCGCCTGACTTGCACCGCGTGCGAGCACATTAACTGCCGGTCGTCGCCAAATCGAGGTCATCGATCGGCAATTCTTCGACGACGTGGCGCGCAGTGTGCCGTATGGGCCCGACGATGGCACCCTTGCCCTGCGGGCGTTGGTGGCGTTGGTGGCGTCGCTGCCGTTCGCGCCTGAAATCCTGCTGCCCGCGCGCCGCCATTGCACTCATCAAGCCGAATTGACCGATTTCAACACCTACGGCTTCAAAGCTTCTTGCAACCCTTCCCACCACAGAACGCCCAGCAACCCCTATGGCTGGTGCGTCTCCCCCTGGCATTACGGGCTCCATCAAGGTCCGATCATTTTCATGATTGAAAATCATCGGACGACGTTCTTATGGCAAGTGATGAGAAGGTGCCCATACCTCGCCAACGGTTTGCGGCGAGCGGGTTTCACGGGAGGCTGGTGATAAGTCGACTGGCTTAATGTACGCCAACAGACAGAGCCCATGGATTCGAAAGCGGAGCATGTTTGGTGCGAAAGGTAAAAGAGCGTGCAGGCTGATGTTCTACCCGCGCAGAAGGCCAGGGAGCTTCCCGCTTCGCCTCACCTTGAAGGAGACTCCATGTTCAAGCACGTTCTGATTACCACCGACGGATCACCAGCCTCTAACAAGGCCGCCAAGGCCGGTATCACGCTCGCAAGTGCGCTCGGCGCCAAGGTCACCGCCTATTACGCGGTTGAACCAATACAGCCCGTTTACTTGGAAGGCTATGCGTTCGACTCGAAAGTGATCGAAGACATCGAGCATAACGCGCGTCAGGCCGGACAAAAACGTGTCGACGCGATCAGCAAGATTGCCAAGGCGGCCGGTGTGCCCTTCGCGTCCGTAGTGGCGACGGCTGCCACCGTCTATGAGGGGATCGTCGATGTCGCTAAAAAGCGGAAGTGTGATGTGATCTTCATGGCCTCGCATGGCCGCCGTGGCCTCTCCAAGCTGATCATGGGCAGCGTCACACAGAAAGTGCTGACGCACTCCAAGATACCGGTAGTGGTGTACCGCTGAACCAAGGTTGACGCGGCAAAACTGCCAATCACGAAGAGCTTTTAATGAAGATCGGATTGCGCTTCACGAGCCCATGGGCGGCACTGTTCTTGGCGCTCTCGTTACCTGCGACGAGCGATGCACAAACCATGAGTGGATCGAAATCAGGCGGTGCACCGGCAGCAGGAGCGGCAACACAGCAGCCTTCGTTTGGCGCGAGTTCGCGGCCGGAATCCGGTCAGCGAAGGGTTCCGCTGAATGGGCGGGGCGAACCTTTCAACAAGCAGGGGACTCCTGCGATGGACAAATCCAAGACGAGTCGCAAGCTGAGGCGACCTGCCTCTACAAATCAGAACCCCGTGCCGACCGCCCCCGCCAGTGCCCCAATCCGCGAAGAGTCCATTCGCAAGGACTGCGTCATGGCTGCAGATCCCGCGGATTGCCGCACGCGCGCGCGCCAAGGGCTGACCGACGATTCAATCGAACGCGATCCGCCATAACAGAATTTTCGCGCCGCGCGGTACGCCTCCAATAACGACATCGCGAGCGCTCTTGGCGCCAGCAGCCTCGTCCGTTTTCCCCCGCTTTATGTTTCCTGCGTTGGAAGCCAATTTGAGCTGCGAGCGTAACGGTGATAGCGATCGCGGTAGTGTTATGTCGTCCAACCCTATGAGCTAGTACGTTGCTCGGATGACGTTTACAAGGCCCCACAGACGACTATCTCGGTTGTGATAGCCGGCGAGTACTTCATGTGGACGGGTACATAAGTTTGTACGTTTTGTAACCGCCACCCACATTCACTGCAGGATAGCCGGCTTGTAGCAGAATTCGGGTCGCCAGGTAGCCACGTATTCCCACTTGACAATAGGCGGCAATTTTCCGGTCACGAGGAAGTTCATTCAGGCGGGACCGTAAGTCATCGACCGGAATGTTCAGGGACCCTTTAATGTGGCCGGAGGCAAATTCCTGAGGCGCGCGCACGTCGAGTAGAAACGGTTGCTCGGCAAGAGGCGCCGTCACGACCGTCTCGACGTCGACCTGGGGATGGTCTCCACGCAACAACCCGCCCGCCACGAAGCCCAGCATATTGATCGGGTCTTTCGCCGCTCCGTATTGCGGTGAGTAGGCCAGCTCCATTTCCTCCAGGTCGAACACCGTCAATCCCGCCTGGATGGCCACGGCCAGCACATCGATTCGCTTGTCCACACCGGCTCCGCCCACGGCCTGCGCGCCCAATACCCGGCCTGTCGTCGGTTCGAACAGGAGCTTCAGTGTCATCGCTTCCGCACCGGGGTAATACCCCGCATGATGCGTCGGGTGCACGTAGACCTTGCGGAAGGTGCGTTGGGCACGACGCAGGGCTTTTTCGGAGGCGCCGGTCATCGCCACTGTGCGCTCGAACACCCTGACGATAGCGGTTCCCTGAGTTCCCCGATACCGGACCGAGCGCCCAAAGGCGTGGTCGGCAGCCATCCGGCCTTGTCGATTGGCGGGTCCGGCGAGCGGCACTTGGGTTCGCTCCCCCGAAACAACGTCCTCGACCTCGACGGCGTCCCCGACGGCATAGATATTCGGGTCGTTGGTTTGTAGGGTTTCGTTAACCCGGATGCCGCCACGAGCCCCGACTTCCAGGCCGGCAGCGACCGCCAGCTTGTTTTCTACACGCACTCCCACGCCGAAAATAACCAGTTGGGCTGGCAGGCGCTGACCGGATTGTAAGCAGACAACTAAGCCCTCGGCAGTCTGCGCTAACACTTCCGCAGACTGGCCGAACAGGAGCGAGACACCTTTGCCCAGCAACTCCTGAACAATAGGCGCGGTCATCTCCTTGTCGAATGGCGTAAGGATCTGCTCATTCTTCTCGACCACCGTCGTCGCAATGCCGCGTCGAACGAAATTCTCCGCTAATTCTAGACTGATGAAGCCACCGCCCAAGAGAACGGCCTGCTGCACGCCCTGGTCCACCCGTTCCTTGATTCGATCGGCGTCCTGTAAGCTCCGCAGCGTGTACACGCCTGGCAAATCAACGCCGGGAATCGCAGGGCGAAAGGGCGCCGCCCCGGTTGCGAGTATCAGCTTATCGTAGGCTTCTTCGTATTCTCGTCCCGAAGCGAGGTCACGGACACGAACCTTCTTGGCTGTACGGTCGATGACTTCCACCGTGGACCGAGTTCGCACGTCGAGCTTGAAGCGGGAATGCAACTGCTCAGGCGTAGTGACGAGAAGATTTGCCCGGTCGGTGATCTCGCCGCCGATGTAATACGGCAGACCACAGTTGGCGAATGACACATCTGGCCCACGCTCAAAAACGATGATGTGGGCGTCTTCCGACAGGCGACGAGCCCGCGCGGCTGCGGACGCTCCCCCGGCCACGCCACCGACGATGAGCAGTTTCATAATCGGGATTCCTTAGACGAGGTAACCGTCAGTGTCCTGGAGGACGAGCACCACCAAGTGCCGGTCTGCCA
>JANOVQ010000469.1:0-15482 GCA_031417495.1 Pseudomonadota bacterium
GCGCTTTATGCGACCACCGGCAGCATTCGCAGCGCAGCCCGCCAGCAGGCGCATCGCGAATCTGCATTGCTCGCGCACTGGGTTGCGATGAATATCGCGACCGAACTTTCCTTGCAGCCTGGCAGCAAGGACGCAGCGTCCGTCGCGCGTACCGTCACCCTCGACAATCAGCGGTTCATCGCAGCGCTCACACCGACGCCCGATGAGGATGGCAAGATCACTGTGTGGTCGATCGCGGTGGCACTCGAAAAGGCGCCGGCCACCACGCTTCAGCGGCTAGAATTTGCCCAGCCATGAAGCAACCAGCAAAGTGTGCATCCCGTGGCTTCACGTTAATTGAGCTGCTGATCGCGCTTGCGATCTTCAGCGTGATGTCGGTATTCGCCTATCAAGGCCTGCGTAATTTTCTAACGGCGCGCGCGATTGTCGAGGCGCAAGCCGAAGCCTTCGCGACCCTGGTGAGCGGCTTCACTCAGCTGCAGCAGGATTTCGAGGAAGTTGCCGCGCGCCCGGTTCGCGATGCGCTGGGAGATGCCGTGCCGGCCATGCAGAGTGGCCTCGGAACGGGCGAAGTTTTGGCGTTGACCCGGCACACCGCGTGGGCCGCCAGCGCCCGCGCAGATTTACAGCGGATCGACTATCGCCTCGAGGAGGGCGTGCTGATCCGCCGGGTGTGGGCCGTGCTCGATCGGGTGGCCGATGCCGGTTTCACTGAGCGGGTGATTTTCAAAGCGGTAGCGGCGGTGACTGTGCGCTACTTCGATGACGGTAAATGGCACGCCGCATGGCCGGCCGCAAATGTCGGTGATCCCTTGCCGGCGTTGCCGCTCGCGATTTCGCTCAACGTGGAATTCGCCAATGGGCGCAGCATCGAGCGGATGATTCGCGTGCGGACCGCGGGCTAGCGCGATGCATCAGCGGCGCCAGCGCGGCATCGCCTTGATCACCGCCATGCTGATCGCAGCAATTGTGACCGCCGGTGCGGTGGCGCTCGCCACCAGTCAACAATTCAGTAATCGCCGGATCGCCAATATTTTGGCTGCTGATCGCGCACAGCTAGGAGTTCGCGCACTTGAGCAGCAGGCCCAGCAACTGCTCCGCGCAGATGCGACGCTTGGTCAATACGATGCGGCCAACGAAGCGTGGGCGCAGACAACGCTCGGATTCACCAGCGGCGACCTTAAGTTCGACGGCCGGTTACGCGATCTTCAAGGGCGCTTCAATCTCACGAATCTCTCGCCTGAACCCGCCTACGCGGCGGCTGATGCAAGTTCTGAGGTGCCGACCCTGGCGATCACCGCGGGCGCAGCACCACCGCCAGTGCCCGCTGCCGGCAGCGCGATCACGGCACCAGCCGGCGCCGCCCCAAATCCGGCGAGTGGTCCACCTACCACGCCTGCGGCGCGCGCTGAGCAGCAGCTGCGTCTGTTGTTCAAGGCCCTCGAACTCGCGCCCGAGCCCATTCAAGCGATCCTCGATTGGATCGATCCGGATACCGAAACTCGCTTTCCGAACGGCGCAGAAGATGACTACTATACCGAGCAACAACCGGCTTACCGCGCGGGCAATCGCCCCCTGCTTTCCGTGCGCGAACTCTTACTCATTAAGGGGATTACCCCCGAGGTTTATCGTAAGCTGGCGCCGTTCGTGGTGTGTCTGCCACGTGCTGGAAGAATCAATGTGAATATGGCGCGCAAGGAAGTGTTGATGAGTCTCGCGCCGAGTCTCGACAGCAGCGCCGTGAAGATTCTGCTGCAGGCGCGCGCGAGCCAACCATTTCTCACCGTCGACGCCTTTCTTAAACATCCCTTGCTACAATTCCGGCAGCTCTCAGCGGATGCCGTGGCGGTGACCAGCGATTACTTTGAACTCCAAAGCTCGGCGCGGAATACGCGTCTGGACACGCACATGGTGAGTCTTCTCGCGCGGAGCGGTCTTGAGGTCGCGGTCTTGCGCCGCTGGCGGGACAATTTCGATGAGTAATCCATGGGTGGTACGCGCGCTCGGCGACGACCTCTACGAATGGAACCGCAGTGGCCGCGCAGCGCAGGCCAGCCTCTCCGAACGCGGCAATCGACAAGCCATGCTCGCCGCCGCACAGCCCCCGCTTACTTTGCTGGTCGATGGGCGCGCGGTGCGCACCTTGGAGGCCGCGATCCCCGCGCGCTCACAGCGCCAGGCGCAACAGGCCGCACCCTTTGCGGTTGAAGAAGAACTCGCGGACGACCTCGCGCAGTTGCAGGTGGTCTGTGGTTCCCTGGCTGCCAATGGTAAGCGCGCGGTGGCAGTGGTTGGGCAGGCGTTTCTGCGCAATGCGCTCGAACCGTTCACGGCCGACGGTGCGCAGCTTGCGCGCATGCTGCCAGATTATCTCGCGCTCCCGCGGCGGGCGGGCCATTGGTCCGTGCTGAAAGACGGCGCACGCCTGCTGGTGCGCACCGGCGCGCAAGCAGGCTTCGCCTGCGACCTCGCACTCTTCGACAGTCTCGCCAACCGTCTCGGTCAAGAGCAGCGACCCCGCGGACTCGACCTCTTCGGCGAGGTCACTGTGCCAGGGGTGTTCAGCGAGCTTCCTCAGCAGCAACACGCGCTGCCACAAGGGGTCTTGGCGCTCCTGGCGCAAGGCGTTAGCGAGGCCAACGCACTCGATTTGCGTCCGGCACACTATCGCTCGGATGGTCGCCAACGCGCCGGGGGCTTGCGCGTCGCAGCGGTCCTGGGGTTATTGGCGCTCGGCGTCCACCTGGGCTTTGGGCTGCGCGAGACGCAGCGCCTGCAGGCAGCGCTCGCGCAAACGCGTGCCGCGCAGGCGGCGACCATGCAGAACGCGTTTCCGGAGATCACGCGCGTGGTCAATGCCGAAGTGCAGGCTACGCAAGCCGTTACCGAATTACGCGGGCACGCCGGCGCGACGGTCAGCGCGCTGGAACTTCTGCATCGGGTTGGGCGCGGAATGCGGATGGCGGAGACGCCGGCGCTTGCCTTAGAGACCCTCAACTACGCCGATGGCATCTTAAGTGTGCGCCTGGCCGCGCCGGATATTGCGAGCCTGGAGCGTTACAGCGAAGCGCTTAAACCCGTTGTGCAAGTGGAGGTCGTGGCGGTGGAGGCACGTGAGAACGGGGTCGGTGGCAGCCTGCGTGTGCAGCCCGTGCGAGGCGCGACGCCATGAAGCTCTGGTGGCAAACCTTGAGCGCACGTGAGCGCGGCCTGCTGAGCGTGGCCGCTTGCGCGGTCCTGGCGACGCTAATTTTTACGACGTTACTTGAACCGCTGCATACGCAGCGTGTGCGCTTGGCGGCGCAGCTCGCCGGAGAAACTGCGACCTTACATAAAATTCGCGCGCTCGCAGCCGAGGCGACGCGCTTACGCGAACATCCGCAGCAAACGGGTGGGCTCCCGCCGGGTCAGTCGCTGCTCGCGGCCTTGAACGATTCCGCACAAGTCAGCGGGATCCAGGACCAGCTCGCGCGGGTGGTGCCGAACGGCGAGGCACAAGCGAGCGTGACCTTCAACGAGGTCGGATTCGACACGCTGATCACGTGGCTGATTACGCTCCGCGAACAGTTCGGAATCGACGCGACTCGTCTCGTGATCGACAAGACTGCGACACCTGGCAAGGTGAATGCGAGTTTGACCCTGGCGGCGGGCGCGTGAGGCCTTTGCTCCCGCATTCCCGGGCGACACCTCTGCAGTCACCCGCTTCTCCGTCGTCCAGGAATTCGCGTCCAGTCTCCTGTGCCCCTGTGGTCCCGGAAATCGCGCCCAGTCACCTGTGCCGCCGTCGTCCCGGAATTCGCGCAGCGAAACTCCGGGATCCATCCTAAACATTGGAAGCCCATGGATCCCGGGTCTGCGCCCGGGATGACGGCGCTGTAGTGGCCGCCCGGGAAGACGGCGTGGCGCGTCGCGCGGGATGACGTCGCGCCTCTATACCAACTGATTCATTTCAAAGATCGGCAACAGGATCGCGATCACAATCGTCAGTACGATGCCACCCATCACCAGAATCAACAGCGGTTCGAGCAAACTCAGCAATAGCGAAAGCGTGTTTTGCACCTTGAACTCGAACGACTCGGCCGCAGTATCCAACATCTCGATCAAATTCCCCGACGATTCGCCGTTAGCCACCAGGTGCGGTAACAGCGGCGGCACTAAGGGCGAGCGCGCGAGCGCGCGACTCAAGGCACCGCCTTCGCGCACTTCATCCATGACGGCTTCCAGATGCCGCTGCAGCGGCGCCAGGGTCACGGCCTTGGCGGCAATCGTCAGCGCATCGAGCATGTCTACGCTACTGCCCAGCATGATCGCGAGCATGCGTGAGAAACGGGCGATTTCGCTGGAGAGAATCAGGCGACCCACCACCGGCGTGCGTAAGAGGGCGGAATGCGCCGCATACCGCGGCCCAGGATGCTTGAGTACGCGCCGCAGGATCGCCCCAAGCGCGAGCAGTCCCGCCAAGGCATAGAGGCCATACTGCCGTGCGAAATGAGAGACGGCGATCAGCCCCCTGGTCAAGGTGGGTAACTCGTGGTCCATATCGACGAACACCTTGACCACCTCCGGTACCACATACGTCAGCAAGCCCGCCACGACCAGGCAGGCGGTCGTGATTAGCACAGCCGGATACACCAGCGCCAAGCGAACCCGCTTCTGCATGCGATCACGCGATTCGACGTAATCCGCCAGCCGCCGCAGCACCAATGGCAGATGACGGGTGCGTTCGCCCGCGCCGACGGTGGCCCGATACGCCACTGAGAACACTTGCGGGAATTCGTCCATGCCACTCGCCAGCGACTGACCTTCCAACACGCGTGCGCGGATGCCGAGGACGACGCGCGAGACCGCTTTGGTATCTGCCTGCCGCGCAATTGCGCTCAGCACATCGTCGAGCGGTAGCCCTGAGGCGAGGAGGGTGCCGAGGAGTCTCGTCAATAAAGCGAGTTCCTCGCTAGGCATGCGCACCGCGCCGAGTTGGAACGACAAGGGGTCCTGACTGCGCGGCCGACTTGCCGCGAGACTGAGCGGCGTGAGCTGTTGCTCGCGCAACTGCTTGCGCGCCTGGCGCTCAGAATCCGCTTCGATCACCCCCCGACGGGTAGCACCATTGCCGGCAAGTGCGGTGTAGTCGAAGGCGGTCATGCCAGGTTCAATATTTTCGAAGCGGCGCGATCACAATTCTGCAAACAGATCGCGCCAGGTCGGATTGGTGGTTTCGATGAGTTCGATTTTCCATTGTCGGTGTCAGGCTTTGAGCTGTTTCTCTCGTGAAATTGCTGACAACATCTCATCATGCTGTTCAAACCAAACCAGAATATCCACGACATAACGCTTGGTGAATCCTTCGACCAGATGCTGCTTGTGTTGCCATACGCGTTGTACGAGGTTCGATGTCACACCGAGATAGAGCGTGCCGCAAGGTTTATTAGTCAGAAGATAAACACAGGGGGCCTTTGAATTTCTCGCCATCAAAGTCACCTTAAATTCCGTCATTCCAGAAGACGCGTAGCGGCTATCTGGAATCCATAGGGCCTTCCGTGCGCCCATGGATTCCAGCTTCCGCTGGAATGACGAGGCTTTGGGCAAGCGCCTTCCTTCAGTCCCTCACAACGACTGCATCACCCGCAATAATTCTTCGGCCGAGGTCACTCCCGCCAGCACTTTGCGCAGACCATTGTCCATGATGCTGGTGGAATTTTGGCGGGCGTGTGCTTCGAGCGTGGCTTCGCTGGCACCATCGTGAATCAGTTGCCGCAGGGGATTATCGAACACCACCAACTCGTAAATTGCGGTGCGCCCGCGATAGCCGGTTTGATTGCATTGCGCGCAGCCCACCGCCTGATAGATCTCGCTGCCGGCCGCACCTGGCGCGCCCATGCGAGTCGCGACCGGGCTTGCTAACGTCACTTGATGCCGACAAGCCGGACACAGCAGACGCACCAGGCGTTGCGCCAATACGCCGACCAAGCTGGAAGCGAGCAAGAAGGGTTCTGCGCCCATGTCGCGCAGGCGGGTGATGGCGCCAATCGCCGAGTTAGTGTGCAACGTCGAGAACACCATGTGCCCGGTCAAACTCGCTTGAATCGCGATTTGCGCAGTTTCGAGATCGCGGATTTCACCCACCATCACCACGTCGGGATCCTGGCGGAGTATCGCGCGCAGGCCACGCGCGAAACTCATGTCAACTTTAGGATTGACCTGGGTCTGCGCGATCCGATCGATGAAGTATTCGACGGGATCTTCCACCGTCATGATATTGCGACTGCCTTCGTTCAAGCGCGCGAGGGCGGCGTAGAGCGTGGTGGTCTTGCCTGAGCCCGTGGGGCCCGTGACGAGAAAAATCCCATGCGGTTTGTGAATCAACGCATCCAGCGTGTGGGTGGTGTCCGCATCCATGCCGATGTGTTCGAGCTGCAGCCGGCCAGCCTGTTTGTCGAGCAGCCGCAACACCACTCTTTCGCCATGCCCCGACGGCATGGTCGAGACTCGCACATCCACCGGCCGATTCGCGATCTTGAGGGAGATCCGGCCATCCTGCGGGAGTCGTTTCTCCGCGATATCGAGCTTCGCCAGGATTTTAATGCGCGAGGCAACCAGCGGCGCGATGGCGGCCGGCGGGGCCATGACTTCGCGCAAGACGCCATCCACGCGCAGGCGAATGAGCAGCCGTCCTTCGAAGGGCTCGATATGAATATCCGAGGCGTTCTGGCGGATCGCTTCCGCGAACAGCACGTTAATCAAACGGATGATTGGCGCATCGTCGGCGCTGTCCAGGAGATCCGTCGGCTCGTTGAGCGCCTGTGCGAGGTCGGCCAATGTCGCATCACTGCCGAGCTCCGCGATCATCTGTTCTGAATCAGCCTGCCCGGCTTCGTAGATCGCCTGTAGCTGATGATCAAATTCGAGTTCGGAGACTTCGCGCAGCTGCAGCGCCATGCCGGTCACGCGGCGCACTTCAAGCAGCGCGGCCGCTGTGGCACGTGGCGAGGCAAGCACCGAGACACTATCCGGACTTGCAGACTCGACGAGTACCCCGTAGCGGCGGGCGAAGGTGAAGGGGAGCTTCATGGTTTACGAAGCGCACCAACGCCAAGCCTCGTCGTCCCAGGCGTAGCGGCGCAAGCCGCGAAGACCCGGGATCCAAGGGCGCGGATATTCGAAATGGATCCCGGATAACGGCTCCGCCGTTTCCGGGATGACGGAGTCGAGGGGATAACGAGGGCTCTAACCATCGTCATCCCGGGCGAAGACCCGGGATCCAGGGGCGCTTGATGTCACGCATGGATTCCAGATAACCGCTTTGCGGTTTCTGGAATGACGCGGGTTAAGGTCTAATCGCTTCACTCCGCCAAACCATCCGCCGGCAGCTCAGGGCCCTTATCGCGCAGGAAAAAGTGCTCTTCCGCTTCCTGCAGCTGTTGCTTGTGCCGAATGTCTTCGTAACGCGCACCGGTGAGTGCGCGGTTGGTTTCGCGATCACGCACGATGGTTGGACGCAGGAACACCATCAGGTTGGTCTTGGTGTAATCGCTGCTGGTGTTACTGAAAAAATGGCCAATGATCGGAAGATCCCCCAGTAACGGGATCTTGCTCTTGTTCTCGCTTAGTTCATTGCTGATCAGGCCGCCCAGCACGATGACTTGGCGATCATCCACCAGCACGGAAGTCTTAATCGCGCGCTTGTTGGTCACGAGATCCACCCCGGTGGTCGCGCGATCCACACTTGAGACTTCCTGCTCGATGTCGAGGCGCAAGGTATCGCCTTCGTTAATTTGCGGTTTGACTTTGAGCTTGATGCCGACGTCCTGGCGCTCAATCGTCTGGAAAGGATTGTCCGGCGTGGTGGTGTTATTGGTGAATTGGCCGGTTACGAAGGGCACGTTCTGGCCGACGATGATCTCCGCCTTGGCGTTGTCCAAGGTCATCAAGGTGGGCGTAGACAGCACGTTGGTGTACTGATCGCCACTCAAAGCCCGCAGCAAAGTGCGCAGATCGCCCGCCGAAAAATACCCGACTGTCAGACCGGTCAGGAAGCTGGGTGTCGCTTCCGCATCGAAGGGATCCGTAATCGCACCAGAGCTCACGCCGGGCAAGCGACTACCCGCGAACACCCCATTGCGCGGCACGGAAGTATCCCATTGCACGCCTAACTCATCGGCCTTGTTGTTCGAGACCTCGGCGACAATCCCTTCCACCAGCACCTGTGAGCGCCGGATGTCGAGCTTCGCGAGAACTTCTTTAAGCTGCGTCATCAACTCTGGTTCGGCCTGAATGATCAGCGAATTCGTGGCCTTGTCGGCCTGCACCTGGAAGGCTTCGTTTGTGCCACTTGAAGTCGCAATGATCGGCAAATTATTGACGGCACCGCCGCGCGATTTTTGGCGGCCCGCCGACGAGTGGGTGCGGTCCCCAATCGACTGCAGCACTTCGACCAGGTCGCCCGCTTTGGCATAGCGCAGATAAATCACCTCGATCTTCTCTGCATTCTTACTGCCGGGCACATCGAGATCGCGAATCAAGGTGCGGATGCGGATCTTCTCGGCGGGCGGGCCGCCAATCAGCACGGAGTTGGAACGCTCGTCCGCCGCAATCGGTGGCGCGATGCCCGGGGCTCCCGCGGGCGCCGCCGCCAACATCTGCTGCAGAGTGGTGACTAAGGGCACGGCCTCCGCGTATTTAAGCGCGATAACTTCGATGAGATCGGCGTTGTCGCGATCAAGCTCGCGCACGATGCGCATGATGCGATTCACATTGGCGGCGCTGTCCGCGACGACCAGCGCATCCGCCCGTGCAGTCGCCGCGAGATGCGCTTCCTGGGGAAGCAGGGGACGCAGCACGGGCACCAGTTCGGCCGCGTTCACATAGGTGGTGGGGATTACCGCGGTCATGATTTGTTCGGAACGCGCGGGGCTGGTATTTGCGAAGCCGCCTTCACCTTCCTGGCGCGCATTGAGGTCCGGCACAATTTTGATGACCTTGCCGCTCGGCACTGCCGCGAAGCCGTTCACTTTGAGCACGGATAGGAAAACTTCGTAGAGCGCCTCGGGATCGGTTGGCGCGGAAGACACCACCGTCACCTGCCCTTTCACGCGCGGATCGATCACGAAATTCTTGCCCGTCAGTTCCGCCACGGCACTGATAAAAGCCTGAATGTCCGCGTTGTTCAGATTAAGGGTAACCGCCTTGTTGGCCCCTTCGACCGGTTTGATATCAACGCCGGGATAGTCGGTGGCGAGCGCGGGGAGCGGGAGAATGAGGGCGCCGATTAGGGCTAAACCCGCGTGCTGAAATCGCCTGAACCTGGTCATTGCGGCTAATCTCGTCGTCCGTGCCAACCTCGTCCTCCCGGCTAACCCGGCTAACCCCGACGTTTCCGACATCCCCATAAACCTCGTCATCCCGGAAAGCGCAACGCACTTATCCGGGATCCATGCAGCCTTCTCGATCCGAGGGGTCTTTGGTATCCAGGAGGTCTTTCCGTCTCCCCTGGATCCCGGGTCTCCGCTGCTAGCGCAGCTCCGCCCGGAATGACGGCGTTGAAGGTTCGTGCCTCCCGCTAACCCGGTCATCCACACTAACCCCGTCAACCCCGCTATCTCCGACATCCCCGACATCCCCAGCAACCTCGTCATCCCGGAAAGCGCAGTGCGCTTATCCGGGATCCATGCAGCTTTATCGATCCAAGAGGCCTTTGGTATCCAGGAGGTCTTTCCGTCTCCCCTGGATCCCGGGTCTCCGCTGCTAGCGCAGCTCCGCCCTGGATGACGGAATTGAGGGGGCGAAGTCCTGCGCAGGCACTCCGCTGCGATCCAGGCCATAAAGGCATTCATTGGGTGGGCGCCATTGGCATGGGCCCGGGTTGCTGCACCGGAATCTCCGGCATGCCAGGCGGAATCCCCGGGAACTGCGGTAGATTCGGACCCGAGTACCGTTCAGCAGGCGCCGCGCCACCCGACCTGGAATCCAGCGGCAGCGCTAAGGACTCCAACTTTCCTTGATTGGAGATCACCACTTCGAGTGGCCGAATCGCGTGCACCGCGACGCCCTCGGCTAGCACGTCTCCCACGCGATACTGCCGCTGCTGTCCGTTGGGCGGGCCGACAATTGCGTACGCCCGGCGAGCGTCCAGTGAAAAAGCAATCCCACTGACTTTCAGATCAATCGAAGTCGGCGGGAGATCCTCGAGAGATTCGGTGGGTGGCGGTGCGTGTGCCGAGACCTCGGCAGGGCCTGATCCAGCACTTGCCGCGAAGAGCTGCCAGCCCGGAATTTCCCATAAATCCGCGCTGGCCACGGCGGTGGGTGCCTGCGCAATCCCCACCGGTGCTGAAGATTCTGTTAGCGCCAGCGTCGATGAGGGCTGCAGATGGAACCAGAGCGTGGCGAGCAGGAGGATTCCCGCCGATACCGGCGGAAGTAAATTAAGGACGCGCCCTGATAATAAATCTTGCATCGTGCGGTATGTCCCTCGAACGCTCACAGGAGTTGCAATGCCGGAGGCCGCGCGAGGCTTTCGTTCGCGTCCTCAGGATGGTGGGGTTCGCCCGCCTGCGGCGACGGCCAATATAGCCACGCCAATCTTATCTGGCAATTCACGAAAGCGTCACAAACTCGTAAATAACCTGTGATTTTTCGCGTCCCGCATGGAATACTTTTGGCCGCGAACGAACTTCTCTCAAGAACCTGCGTTGGCTCTCCGACACAGTGATTCCATGACCCAGCGTTAGAAAGTTTATGCAACAAATCCTTCCCGTAGTTCTCGCCGGTGGTGGCGGTACGCGTTTATGGCCGCTTTCCCGCGGCCATTACCCGAAACAGTTTCTCGCCGTGGAGGGTGGGGTGACCCTGCTGCAGGGCACTCTCAAGCGCCTCACCACGCAAGGCAAGTGGCCGGCGCACTTTCTGCCGCCGATGGTGGTCTGCAACGAAGAGCATCGCTTCCTGGTCGGCGAACAGGCGCGGCAGTTCGGGATCCCTTTCGAGCGGATCGTGCTCGAACCCATCGGGCGTAATACGGCCCCCGCGCTCACCTGCGCCGCGCTGGCGGCGCGCGAGGGCGGTGCAGATCCGCTGCTCCTCATGATGCCGGCCGATCACTTAATAGGCGATCCGGGGCGCTTCCTGGCGGCGATCACTGCCGGCAGTGAACTCGCAATGCAGGGCAGGTTGGTGACTTTCGGGGTGGTCCCGACCGCGCCTGAAACCGGCTACGGCTACATCCAACTCGGCGCCACCTTAGAAAGTTCCGGGCCGCAGGCAAATCTCATCGGGGCGTTCAAGGAGAAGCCGGACCTCACGACCGCGGCGACCTATGTCGCCGCCGGCACCTATCGCTGGAACTCGGGCATCTTCCTGCTGCGCGCCAGCGCCTGGTTGCAAGCCATCGAACAGTATCAACCCGAAATTCTAACCGCCTGCCGCACCGCCGTCAGTGACGCGAGCCGGGACGGTGAGTTTCTGCGCCTTAACAAGGCCGCTTTCACCGCGTGCCCGGCGGACTCAATCGACTATGCGGTGATGGAGCCCATCGCCAACCAGCATCCAGAGCGCACGGCGGTGGTCTCGCTGGACGCTGGCTGGTCGGATGTCGGCTCCTGGTCCAGCTTGTGGGAAGTCTCCGCCAAATCCGCAGAAGGCAATGTCACGCGCGGGGATGTGTGTGCGATCGACTGTAAGGACAATCTCATTTTCGCCGAGAGCAAACTGGTGGCCGCGGTCGGTTGCGAGGATCTGGTGATTGTGGAAACGCCCGATGCGGTAATGGTCGCCCCGAAATCCCGCGCGCAGGAAGTGAAAGCGATTGTAGACTGGCTGGCGGCACAAGGCCGCGACGAACGCCTGCTCCATCGCCGGGTGTATCGACCGTGGGGCACCTATGAAGGGGTGGATACCGGCGAGCGCTTCCAGGTCAAACGCATTATGGTCAAGCCTGGTGCCTCGCTCTCCCTGCAGATGCACCATCATCGCGCCGAACATTGGATTGTGGTGAAGGGCACCGCCAAGGTGACCTGCGGCGCACAAGTTTTTCTGTTGAGCGAGAACCAGTCCACGTATATTCCGCTGGGGGAAACGCATCGGCTGGAGAATCCAGGCGCGATTCCGCTTGAGATTATCGAAGTGCAGTCTGGCGCTTACCTGGGTGAGGATGACATTGTGCGGTTTGAGGACAAGTATCAGCGGGCATAAAGGGGAGTTAAGCGCGCGCCTGGCCGAAATGGCGGCGACGCGGAAGTCCGACTGTTCGGGTCGCGCGCGCATGACTCGAAACGCGGGGGCAACATCGATTTGTTCATTGCGACGGATATCGAGGATGCTGCCGAAAATCTCCGACGAGAACTAGCGTGTCCCAACGCGCCTTATCGGTGGATTGGTGAACAAAAGATCGATCCGGTCGGGAAGTCGCGTGGAGGTGGCGCCGAGCTGGCGATCCACAGAACCGCGCGAGATTTCGACCTGCGACTGTGAGTCCTGTAGAGGATGCGTTGCTGGGAGCATTGAAAGAGTGCGCGAGACACGCGTTCCACTTCTGCGCAAACGGCTCGAGGCCGCACCTAAAGCCACAAAACAATTTTTCGCGACAACCAAGGGAATAGGATGAAACTCGCACCACACTTAGCACTGTTACTCACGATTGTACTCAACGCCATCGTCGTGGCCCCGGTCGCCGCTGAGGGGGACTACCTGGTCAACCCCGGTGATGTGCTGATCGTCACCGTCTGGAAAGAACCTGATCTCACGATGGAAGCGCTGGTTCGCCCGGACGGCAAGTTCAGCTTCCCGCTCGCGGGGGAAGTCCAGGCCGCCGGCCAATCCGTGGCAACGGTGCAAGCGGAAATCAAGAAACGGATTGATACCTACATCCCAGATGCAGTGATCACCGTGCTTGTGAAAGAGACCAAGGGCAATGTGGCCTATGTGGTCGGCAAGGTGAATCGACCAGGCCCGGTGCCGATGGTGCAGAACACCACTGTGATTCAGGCACTTTCCTACGCGGGCGGTACTGCGCAGTTCGCGAAGTTGAAACACATCCTCGTTATCCGCATGACCGGCGGCGCGCAATCCGCACTGCCCTTTAATTACGACGCAATCCTGGATGGCGAAGGGCTCGATCAGAATGTCACGTTACAGCCCGGGGATACGGTGGTGGTGCCATAAGAATGGATTTGGTTGGCGCGTCATCCCGAAATGCGCGCGGTGCTCACACGCCGTCATCGCCGAAAGCGCGCGGTGCCCGTACGCCGTCATCCCGTAAAGCGCGCAGCGCTTATCCGGGATCCATGCAGAATTTCCATCGCCCCTGGATCCCGGGTCTGCGCCGCTTACGCGGCTCCGCCCGGGATGACGGGACTCGGCGCGGGCGGCGATCTCCATGACCTTACCCCTTAGAAACCGCGCCCATTTTGCCATCGCCGTTGCAGCGGCGTGCACGGCGGCGTCTCAAACTTCAAGCGCACTCGACTTCACGTGGACGCCCACCGCGCGCACCGCCATGCGCCTCGAGGACAATGTGCGCGGCGCTGCTAAAAATGGTGAAGACGCAGTCGGCTTCGACATGGGCGGCGGGGTGAGTTTAAAGGCGCAGAACGACACCCTCACGTCTGAAATTTTCCCGCGCTTTAATCTTCGACGCTTTCCGATTGGCGATAATCTGAATGCCGACGAGTACTCAGTTGCCTTCAACAACGACTGGCTGCAACCGTACTACGCGACTGGTCTCGATTTTTCCTATGTACGCGACTCCACGCTCACCACCGAAGCCACCGATACCGGCTTGCGCAACGATGTGACCAATCGCGATTCGATTAGCGTGCAACCGAACGCCTCGTATTTTTTAACTGACAGGCTCGCGCTGCAGAGCTCGTTTTTGTTCAACGATGTAGCGTACATCAATGCTGCGACCACCGGCTTCTTCAATTATCGCTACCTGCAAGGCAGCGCGGGCTTGAGCTATAAGTGGCGAGACAACATCAGCACGTTCGCGAATTTTTTCGTGAGCGATTTCGACGTGACAGATCAGAATTCCAAAACGCGCACCTACGGCGGCCAAAGTGGGCTCACCTGGACCTGGGACGAAACCTTGGAGGTCTCCGGTGCCATGGGCTGGGTGGCGAGCAGTATCAAATTCACCGAGCAACAACTCGCGCTGGCCTTCAATCCTGTGAGGCTGGTGGTAATCGATGTCCCAGCACAAGCGTCCACCGCCGGCCCGATTGCGTCCGTCACCATCCGCAAGATTTTCGACAGAACGACCGCGAAGTTCGATTACTCGCGGCAGGTGAGTCCCAGTGGTCGCGGTTCACAGAGCACTGCCGATCGGATTGCCCTCGCCGTAGAACGCAGGCTTTCGGACAACTTCTCACTGCTGTTCGATGGCCTTTATGAAATGCGCAGCGCGCAAAGTCAGGACGTCAATCTCGGCGCGCGCGCGCAGGATCTCAATCGGGATTATTCCGAACTCCGCGGTGCGGTGCGTTATCGGTTAACCGCCCTGTGGACGCTCGGCGCGAGCTATCGCTTTGGGCACAGCGAGAGTACTAACCTAAACAGTTCCTTCTCTTCGGACCGCAATTCGATATTTCTCACGGTCGATTACAACGGACTCCCTAACACCTTCTGGAATGGATTTTGATTATGGAAGAAGCATTCACGCTCAATGCCAATTATGGCGAAGTGATCAAACGGCGATTGCCCGTGAGCCTGCTGCTGGGACTGATCCTCGTCACGATAACCACCGCGCTCGCTTTGGGCCTGCCTTCGCTATATCGCTCGCGGGCAGTGATTCTTATCGAGCAGCAGGAGATTCCGCAGGACATGGTGCGCTCGCTGGTCACGAGCTTTGCGGATCAGCGCGTGCAGATCATTTCGCAACGGGTGCTCACCAACAGCAATCTCACGCAAATCATTCAGAAGTACGATTTGTATGCGAAAGAGCGCAAGAGCGATCCGCTTGAGCTAGTGCTGGAGAAAATGCGCGAGGATGTTTCAATTCTCCCCATCAGCGCGGACGTGGTCGATCCCAAGCAAGGTAAATCAGTGCAGGCGACCATCGCATTCGAGCTGGCCTATGAAAGCAGAAGCCCTGAACTGGCGCAGCGCGTGGCGAATGAAATCGTCAGTCTGTTCCTGAGCGAGAACTTGAAGCAGCGCTCGGAAACTTCCACTGAAACGATGGGCTTCCTGACTGCAGAATCAGAAAAGCTGCGCACCGAGGTGAGTGATCTCGAATCCAAGCTGGCTGATTTCAAGCAGGGCAATGTGGAACAACTGCCCGAACTCACGAATCTCAATATCGAATTGATGAATCGCACCGATAACGAAGTCACGCAGGTCGATGGGCAACTCCGCTCTTTGGAGCAGCAACGGGTTTATCTCGAATCCGAGCTTGCGCAGCAGAAGCCGAGCACCCTGCTTTTTTCGGAAACGGGTGAACGAATTCTCGGGCCAGCTGATCGCCTGAAAGTCCTCGAAAGCGAATTCATTCC
>JANOVQ010000470.1:0-5693 GCA_031417495.1 Pseudomonadota bacterium
CGCGCCCGCACCGCTTGACCCGCGCGCTGCCACTGAAGCTTTCTTTATCTTCGTACGCGCGCTCCCTGCGTTGGTGTTTCTGACCAAACGCCGCCGCCGTACGCTTCCACCGTCGTTGTTCAATCGGCCCCACCGTCGCACCACTGTCGCCGTCTAACAGCATTACGCTGTGCACCATGAAACCCTTGGTGACCCCACGTGGCTTATTGCTGGTCGTGCCTAATTCAGTCACCACACTGTGCCGGTACGACAGCGACGTGCTGTCTTCCACCGCTAATAACCGCTCGCAACTCCGCGCACGCCGCACCGTCGCCTGAAAACCGCCTTCAGCCATCGCTGACGGGTCAACCTCCGCGTTACGCAGCAATCGGTACAGCCCTTCCGCTGCCGCTTCATCCCCGTCACATGACCTCAACAATGACGAGCCCGCATGCCGCGCTAGATCGCTCGCCATCCGAACTAAGCGCGCCGACCGTCGTTTGTCGCCCAACTCACATTCACCAAAATTCTCTTGCGCCCATTCCGCTGCATCCGTCAGTACAAACATTGCTCATCACCCCGTTGCTCAAGTTCGGGGAGTCTGATCGACACCTCTCGCGAAAGTTCCGCCCCGGCCTCTCTACACCACAAAGGATGTGTAGGAAAGACAGGGCCTTCGCTGGGGCTTCGGCTGTGACCGCGGTTTCTGGAATGACGGGGTTTATCGATTGGCGACAACCTCTAACACTGTCATTGATCCACAATCGATGCGATGGTCGCGTCTTATATCCCACTTCGGCGTAACGCAGCCTTGCGGCAATGCGAACCTGTGCGCGTTTATCATCCAGATTATCGAGCTAGTCCTGGAACTCTGCCGGTTGGCGCAGAATATTCATAGCTTGATAGTATCCATTTAGATACAGAAATCAAGCGAGCAGCTGTGTTGTTTTGAAAGAAATTCGACTTGAATACTTCACGACATGGCGGCCGATACACATAAATCTTTGCGCCGCAGATGAATTTTCAGCGCCATCGCGGTCCCATTGCAACGGCGTGCGGAGCGGCACTCGAAGGACAGGTAAAATCGACTATGTATCGTGATCCCCTTTGAACACGTCAATTATTAATTCTTTAGCAACATAGGCAGCAGCATCTTTAAGGGTGCTTCGGATCAACGCGCTATCGCGCGACAACCACGCCGCAATTTTGTTGGGCTTACTCACATAATGGATTTTGGCAAAGTTTTTCTCGCGGAATCGGCCTTCGACGTTCAAGATCAACGTTTCATCCGCCGCCCCCTGCTGTATGCCTACCTCAGTTGGCTTCACTACTAGCACGAAGGAATTTTCAACCGTCGTCGTTCTGGTCGAGCTGTCCTGATCACGGTCCTCGTCGCTCTTGTCGGCATTTTGTTCCAATGCCACAAACTTGAAGGAAGTCAGCTTATTACCCTGTTCGACTATCGCGGCAACCAGCAAGCGGTCAATTTCCTTTTCAACATCGATTTCCTGTAGGGTTTGCTCAACCCGACTGATCGTGTTCGGCATTTCAGCAGATGCCACCCCAAAGACCATCCCAAGCGGTGCCGTGACTAGAGTCAATGGGGGGGATGCACAGAGGAAAGCAAAACGTCCCCGCGAACGTTCCACCGAGGAGGCCCTGCACGGCGTTATAAGGAGTAATAATTTTGGACTGACCTTGAACCGCTACTTCAATGGTGGCGGTATTCGTCGGAGAAGTCGGAGGTAGATCAAAGCGTGTAGCGCTTGAACACGAAGCGAGCATGCCGGCACTAATAGTGAGCAAGCTCTTCGCAATGGACAGATGAGCTAGTGTCGGCAAAAAAAACGCATCTAACCTCACCGCTGTGCATCGCATCGAGATTGCTGCGACTTATTACTTTGGGATGAGGCGCCTTCCAATTCGATTTTTCTGCGGGTTGTAATACTTCACGAGGCGCGGCGGCGCACTAAACCGATGCCACCCAAGGCTGAGCCCAATAACCAGATTGCCCCAGGCAACGGCACAACGCTAAAGTTCAAATGCGCGTTCCATCCGTTTCCACCTGCATCACGCATCTGGAGCACGAATTCATACTGTCCCGCAGGATCTATCCCAGGAACGAAATCTTGCGCCTCGGCGATGAAGTTTGGGAAATGGCTGTGTCCATCAGCGCCCGCAAAGGGTGGATTCACGAGATCCAATCCAGGCACGGAGAAGTCGAAGCCGGGATCGTAGAGGTTCCCGTTGCGGAACAAATCACCATCCACCGTAATCGGAAACTGATTGTTCGGAATAACTGGCCCGTTAACTGCGCCATCTGGCGCTACACCAGACGGTGCCGATAGCGTTGGAACAGTCATCCACACCAAAACGACTCCTCGCGGCAGCGTGAAGTCCGCTACGTTAAAGCTAGTCGCGTCATGGAGTCCGAGGGTGGCCAATCCATCCGCAAATTCATGGTTGTATCCGGAATGGACTACGCCCGGCCCAATGAACAGACCGGTGCCGGCAAAAAGTTCATGCTTAGGGGATGGGAGCAGGTTTTGGGCGAGTTGCCCAAACTCCGCTAAACCCGAGCCAAAGGTTCCGATCGTCGCTGCGAATAGGTGAAAATCGGTCGGTATCCAGGTTGGCGTCCCAACCTGCGTCAAATTGCTTGCGGGAGGAAGGGGTACACCATCATCGATGACCAGCGCTTTACCCTCTGGTGCTTGCAACAAGAAGAGGACAGCGAGGAGGGTTCCAATTACCGGGCTAACGCGTGACTTACACATAGGAAAGTCCTCGTCTGGATTTTCGGTAGCTGCTTTAAATCGGTATTCGCGTTCCCTGCAAAATCCGAGTGCCGCAAAGTGTAGACACAGATCTTGAATATGCAAGTTACCTATTCACAAAAGCACGGTATGCACGCGCGAACCTAAACGAGTCCGAAGCAGCGCTCGATGCGCGAGTGGGAACTTGTGGACGGTCGGGATCTCCAGCGGGTTCTCTTCGTAAAATTCGCGCGTAGCAAATATTACGAAGGACCGGTGATAGCCAACTCACGACGCCTGCCGCTCTGCAACAAATAGCGATCACTGGTAGGTCGGAACAGCTTCGCGGTGTGCGCTACGGTTATCGCGAATTGTTAGCGAACACCAAACTTCGCCCGCGCCATCTCGCGCAACAACTTCTTCTCGACCTTGCCGAGAAAATTCTCCGGCATCACCTCTAGCGCCACAATGTGTTCCGGGACTTTGTAGGCGGCGAGCTGCGCGGCGCAATGGCTGCGGAGCGCTTCGACCGCCGGCGACGCGCCGCTCGCCGGCACCACGAAGGCGACGATCGCTTCCTCGCGGATGTCATCCGGAATGCCGACCACCGCAGCTTCACGCACGCCGGGGTAGCTCAGCAAGACCCGTTCGACTTCGGCGGCCGCAACATTGAATCCGGAGCGCTTAATCATGTCCTTCTGGTGTTCCAGGAAATAGAAATAGCCGTCGGCGTCGAGCGAGCCCACATCGCCGGTATGTAGCCAACCGTCGCGCAGCAGTTGCGCAGTGGCCTCGGGATCTTCGAAGTAACCACGTGTGAGGCCGTGGCGGGAATAGGACTGCAGGAGAAGCTGCCCCGGCTCGCCGGTCGCCACGTCATTCCCGGCCTCGTCGATGAGGCGAATACCATAGCCGGGCAACGGCAGGCCGGCACTGCTCGGTTTCCACAGCGAGTCGATCGGCGCGGCGATGCAGATGCCCATGCCTTCGGTTAGTCCGTACGCCTCAACCAACGTGATGCCGCCGAAGCGCGCGCTGAATTCATTGCGCCGCTCCACATCGAGCGGCAGCGCGAACTGCGCGCGATAAACCTGATGCGCACGGTCGTAGTCGCTCGGCGGGTGGTTCAGCAGCATTTTGATGTGAGTGGAATTCATGGCCGCCATGGTGATGCCCTGCTCGACCAGGGTGCGCGAAAACGCCGAGGCCGAGAACTTCGGCACCATCACAATGGTCGCGCCGCGCAGAATCAACGGCCCGAGCAGCGCCAGGCCGCCGTTCACGTGATAGAGCGGGAAATAATGCAACAGGCGCTCGAAGCGCGTATAGGCGAAAGCGTTCGCGATGCCGAGCGAGGCGAACATCTCGTTGCCATGGGTGAACATCACCCCCTTGGGGCGCGCGGTGGTTCCCGAGGTATACATCAGCATCGACAGCGCATCGACATTCGGAAACGGCACTGCAAGCTGATCAGAGCAGCTCGACAACCAGCCGTTCACGCCAATGGCGCTGCGGTCCATGCGCCCCGGCTCAAGTAACACGACCACGCGTACGCCCGGGACCTGCGCAGCGAGTGCGTGTAGCCGTTCGGCCGACTCGACATCCGTGATCGCAAGTTCACTGCCGCTGGCCTCCAGCTGATAGCGGATCTCATCATCCACATACAAACTGCTGCAGGACACGAACACCGCGCCGATGCGCTGTACCGCGAAACGGACCAGCAGAAACTCAGGGCAATTGGGCAGCAAGGCCAACACCCGTGCGCCGGGCCGCACACCACGCGCGAGCAGGCCGTTCGCGACTCTTCGCACGGCGGCCGCGAACGCGGCGTGCGTGATGCGCAAGTCGCCGTATTCGAGGAACACGTGGTGCGGCCGCAGCAGAGCATTGTGTTCGATGGCGCGCACCAGGCTGCGCGCCGACACTGTCATGCACGTTCATCCCTAGTCTCCTCTTGCGGAAGCGCGAAAATGGCCAGCCCACTGCGCAGGGTGCGCAGTGGCAGCGCTTAATCTTGCCGCTGATGCGAACAGTGGCAATTCTGGACTGAACACGAGCCGGTGGACACCCAAAGCTCACCCGGAGAGGGACACAACCCCCATCATCAACACTCTTCTCTGAAGGACTTGTCACCCATCCCCTATGCACGGAGACTACTGGTCACAGACGCTGTTTCAAGTTAGACAACTGCCCGACGCAACAGGGACAAGTCCAGCGAAGAAGAGCTTTGCGATGAGTGATCAATCCAAGCCCGAGTCCGATGCGCGATGGCTTGCCCGCCTGCTGGGTGGTGAGAGCACAGTTTAATTTCTCCAAGGCCTAATCGGAGGCGGCTCGAGATAAATAAATCGGAGGGCGTGCTTGTCGACGAGCGCTGATAACAGTTTTTCATCCCTTAATGAGGCATATCTCCTTTTACAATTGATCGCGCGAATAAAACCAGATATTTCCAGCATGGCACAATACTCAGCGCCCGCAGCGTGGACGCCATCGCGCCGATCCGATCACCGCGCCGTAGACACCAGTACGCCCGATTCGCATGCGCCCTAGCGCGATGTTCCCGGACCACATGAAGCCACGGCGCAAACTCGGCTGTGGTGCGGGTCGCGCGGCTCAGATGATTCATTATGTTGATGCCGATACTGGCCGTCTCAGGTTCCTGCGAGGCTGCGGAAAAATATCCCTGTCCGGCGCACCGTTGAAGGTAAAGCGACCGGTCCAGGAACGCGGTCGTACACAGCACGCTCGCGTAGAGCGCCCACTCGGATTCATTCCAAACTGCAGGCACCCGAAAGAGGGGATCCGCGGCGGGATCGGATTGAAGCTTGGCGTAGATGCGCCTTCTGAAATTGCTGACTCTGTCCCAGGCCGCGCGTTGGACCATGATGCGTTGGAACGCCATCGGCACGCCGGTCAGCAGCGCCGGGAACAGCTGGGCACCGAACTTGATCAGCCCTT
>JANOVQ010000471.1:0-3088 GCA_031417495.1 Pseudomonadota bacterium
CGATAGAAACGATCGAACACCCGTTCCCGTTCGGCGAGCGGGATGCCGGGACCACTGTCTGTCACCTGCATGACGAGCGCATTGGATGCCGTGCTGAGATCGAATGCCACCGTGCCTTGCGCCGGGGTATACCGCAGCGCATTGTCGAGCAGATTGAGCAGTAAGCTGCGCAAACCAGCGGGATTCCCTGCCAGCGGTGCCTGCGGTGCAAGGGCGACATGCAAAGAAATTCCGGCTTGCGCGGCGCGCGGTTCAATCTCCTGCACACAGGCGCGCGCAAGCTCGGTGAGATCGACCATCGACCAAGCTGACTCTGCGCTGTCCGCATCCAAGCGCGCATACGCCAGCAGCCGCTCCACTAAATGCGTGGAACGCTGCACACCGGCCGTGAGTGCCGCGACAGCTTCACGCTGATCGGCAGGTGATTGTGCGCGCGCCAACAATTGCGCTTGGAGCTGCAAGGCAGTGAGCGGCGTGCGCAGTTCGTGCGCGGCATCGGCCATGAATTCACGCTGGCGTGCGAGCGCCAGTTGCAGCCGTGCGATCAGATCATTCAGTGCGTCTACCATTAACCGCGCTTCAAGCGGCAGGCCAACAGTCGCGAGCGGCGTCATGCGGCCGGCTTCGCGCGCAGCGATGGTTTCCGCCAGTTGGCGCAGCGGTGCCAGGACTCGCCCCACCAGCCACCACACCAGCAGCGCGAGCGCCGGCAGGACGGCCAGCAGTGGGAAGAGAATTTTAAGCGCGGCCTGCGTCGCGAGTTGACGGCGCAGCCCCATCGGTTGCGCAATCTGCACGAGATGTGCCCCCAGGGTTACCGCGTAGACTCGCCAATCGCGCCCTTTCGCGCTGATATCGGCATAGCCCAACGCGGTACTGCGCGGCAGCACCACGCCGCGGTGGGACAGATAAACCCGCTGACCACGCCAGTCCCAGGCCTGAATCACGAAATCCTGCTCGGGATCGGGCTCTGGCACGACCACCGTGCCGAGCATGTTGGCTTTGTCGCGCATCGCGAGCGCCTGCTGGCGTAGTTGATAATCCAGCAACTGATCGATTTCGTGGCGTGCCCAGTAATAGGTGGCGCCGGTCGCGATCACGGTGGTCAGCGTGATCGCGGATAACAACACCAGCAGTAAGCGATAACGCAGCGACATCGGCGTTAGCGCCTGCTATCGCTCAAGGTATAACCCAAGCCGCGCACGGTGTGGATAAAGCGTTCGCCGAGCTTCTTGCGCAGATGATGGATATGCACCTCCACCGCGTTACTCGCCACTTCTTCGTCCCAGCCATACAGGCGCTCTTCAAGCTGTGCGCGCGAAAGCACCGCCTGCGCGCGTTCCATCAAGGCGAGCAGGATCGCGAATTCGCGTGCCGAGAGCGCGACCGGCTGGGTGTCCAGGGTCACTTCGTGAGTCGCTGGATCAAGGCTGACTTTGCCCACCGCCAAACGACCCTCGGCGTGCCCGCTGGCGCGGCGTGCGACTGCGCGGATCCGCGCTGCGAGTTCATCCAGATCGAATGGCTTAACGAGATAATCATCGGCGCCGAGATCAAGACCCCGCACCCGGTCGTCCAATTGATCGCGTGCGGTGACGATAATCACCGGCAGCTTCCGTGCAGTGCGTCGTAAATCAGCAAGTACTTTAAGACCGTCCTTGAGCGGCAGTCCGAGATCCAGGATCAGCAGCTCGTAAGGGTTGGCCAGTAGCGCGGTCTCAGCCTGCGCCCCATCACGCACCCAATCAACGCTATGTCCTTCCTGCTGCAGGCCCTTGCGGAGCGCCGCGCCAATCATGGCGTCATCTTCCGCCAGCAATAATCTCACGCCGTGAATCTCCCCATTAGGGCGCACCACGTGCACTCTCCAAATCCGCCGTGGTTAATCTGAAACTCTAGTTGCTCAGCGCTGCATGCCCAGTAATTTCATTTCATGTTCGAGGGTCTCCGCGAGACCCACCGACAACGCGCGGGGTTGAAAACCGAGCTCTGCTTTCGCTTTGGCGTTATCGCCGAGATAGGTGAGACCGCCGCTAATCTGCATCGCTTCCGAGGAGTAGGTCGCGGGCAACGGAATATATTTCTCCAGCACCCGCAGCGGTTTGATCAGCGGTTTGAACAAAAACGACGGCGCGACCAAAGGTGCACGCCGTCCACAAAGCTTCGCCGCCAGCGCAAAACTTTCAGCGAGGGTATGCGCTTGTCCGCAGACGATATATTTCTCACCGATTCTGCCCTTTTCCATTGCCAGCACATGCGCGCGTGCGACATCCTCCACATGCGCCCACGAGAATGAAGTTTCACGCGGCACCATGGGCAGGCGTCGCTTCAGGAACTGGACGAACATCTCGCGCACACTGCTGGTATCGCCGGGACCATAGATCAATCCGGGCATCACGATCACCAGCGGCAAACCCTGCGCAATCAGCTGCTCCGCCAAGTCATGCGCGGCCGCTTTGGTCCGGTCATATTCGGTGAGATGCGTGCCGCTGAAGCGATAGCTTTCATTAACCAGCTGCCCGTGCGTATCCGAATTGACCGCCAGGGTGCTGGTGTAGACCCCTTTCGGAATTTCGAGTTCACGCATGAGCTCGAGCACATTGCGCGTGCCGTCGATATTGGTTGGCGCGGCAGGGCTTTGATCGCGCGCGCCAACCTTGTACCAGGCGGCCACATGGAACACGCCATCCGCACCGGCCATTGGCTCCCGCATGCTGGATTTAGCGGTAACATCGCCAGCGTGCAAAGTTGCCCCGAGGCGCGTGAGCGCTCCTGCGGCGGACGGCGACCGTACCAGACAGCGCACCTCGTGGCCGGCTTCGCGCAACTGACGCACGAGATAACCGCCGACGAATCCGCTCGCGCCAGTCACAAAATATCGCATCTCGCCTCCTGCTGCTGGGTGTGTGGTCGCCAGTGTAGGGAATCTTCACGCCGAGCGCGCGGGCTCGCGAAGCAAGGTAGGATCAAGCCTCGCGCGAGCCATTGTGGTCCGCCGACATGCGCCGCCAGGCCTTAAGGAATCGACCATGCGCACCCCCACCGAGCAGGCGGAATTAGACCTGCAGTCACTGTGGATGCCCTTCAC
>JANOVQ010000472.1:0-5800 GCA_031417495.1 Pseudomonadota bacterium
GATTTTCGATCCCGTCGGCGGCGATCTGTTTGATGAATCCATGCATTGCATCGCGACTTTCGGGCGCTTGCTGGTGATTGGTTTTGCGAGTGGGCGGATTCCTACCGTGGGTGTGAACTATGCGTTGATTAAGCAGATTTCGATCGTTGGTGTGCGTGCTGGAGAGTACGGTCGGCAGGATCCCGGCGGTGGGGCGGCAGTGAATCGCGCGCTATTCGAACTCGTCGCGGCCGGGCACCTGCAGCCGCACGTTTATGCACGCCTCCCGTTCGGCGCGCTCGTCACGGCGTTCGACCGCCTCGCCGGGCGGCAGGTCAGTGGACGAATCGTGTTGGAGCGATAGTACGCAAAGTCGGCGGGCAGATTTGGCACCGCTGTTTCGTCGCGCGCCGTGGCGCCGTATAGTAAGTCCACCGTCCAATTATCCGCAGGGGGTCTCATGCGATTCGGCGTTATGCACGATTTCCGTAATCCCAAGCAGTGGTTCATACCTTCGCCGACGTTCTACCAGACCATGATCGAACAAGTCGTCACCATGGAGCGACTCGGTTATGACCACGTGTGGCTAACAGAGCATCATTTCACGGAGGACGCCTATAACCCGGTCCCTTTGACGATGGCGTCAGCGCTGGCCGTGCGCACGAGCCGCATCCGGATCGGTACGTTCGTGATGTTGATGCCCTTCATTCACCCCGTGCGTGCTGCGGAGGAAATCATCCTCGCAGATATTTTGTCCAACGGACGTTTCGATCTGGGCGTCGGGCAGGGGTATACGCATGAAGAGTTCGCGGCTTTCTGCATGAAACGCAGCGAGCGCGGCGCCCGCATGGAAGAGGGCTTGGGATTGGTGCGCAAATTAATCGCGGAAGAGAACGTGACCTTCGACGGCCGCTTCACGCAGGTGACGAATATGACCTTGATGCCACGCGGCGTGCAGCAACCACACGTGCCAATCTGGATCGGTGCGCGTGGTCCAAAGGGTATTAAGCGCGCCGCCGAGATGGGGGCCAACTTGATGGCGACCCTGGGGCCAGATCCAGTGCCATTGTATCTTGCGACGCTTAAGTCGCTGGGCCGCGATCCCGCGCAGTTCAAAGTCGCGCAATTGCGGATGGTCTACTGCGCGGAAACGGATGATCAGGCCTGGGCCGAAGCGCAGCATCATCTGTGGCATGTGTTTGATTACTATCGCGACGTGTTGTCGTCGTCGAATGATGTTGAAGGCGACGCCGCCCCTTGGCCGGTGAATCGCGCGGAAGATCTGCGGAATTCATCGATGGCCGCCGATCTTTTCGTGGGCTCGCCGGCAACCGTCGCGCAGAAAATGGAAAAATTCTGTGGTGACTATCACTGCACGGACTTCATCATGTCCACCCACCTGGCGGGGATAGATCCTAAAAAGAGCACGCACTCGCTTGAGCTTTTCGCTAAAGAAGTGATGCCTGCATTCCGGGCGCGTTGAAGATGCGTCTTGGCATCATGGTCCGAAATATGGGGCCGGCTTCCACGCCGACCTTGCTCGCGGGCTGCGCGCGCTACGCCGAAACCGCTGGCTTGTCGGACGTGTGGGTTTGCGATCATCTGGCGATCCCGCGCGAAGATTCTGCAGGATCGGGCGGACGCTATCTGGATCCCCTTGCGAGCTTGGCGTTTCTGGCCGGGATCACCACCCGTATCGGACTCGGGGTGACGGTACTAATCGTGCCCTATCGTCCAGCGCTGCCGACTGCCAAGTGGGTGGCAAGCATCCAGGAGCTCTCCGGTCATCGCCTGCAGTTGGGGGTTGGCGTCGGTTGGATGCCGGCGGAGTTCAAGGCGCTCGGTGTTCCGCGCGAACGGCGTGGGGCGATCACGGATGAAACACTGACGTTCCTACTGGACTGCTTCGCGCATGACGAAGTGGAATTGAACGGTCAGCGCTTTCTGTTTAATCCGCGGCCGCCGCGACCGCCGATTCTAATCGGCGGCAATGGTGCGCACTGTCTTAACCGGGTGGTGCGTTTTGGCGACGGCTGGATGCCGATGCAGAGCGAGCCCGCCAAGCTCGCCGCCGCGGTCACGGAGTTAAAGGAGAAGATGTCCGTCGCGGGCAAAGGTACGCCGCAGGTGGTGCCACTGGGTGGGTTGCCACTAGACGATGCGGCGGCGGCCTCGGATCGCCTGGCGGCGCTGCAGGCGATTGGCGTGACGGGCTTCGTGCATGCCGCGCGCTACACAACGCTCGACGAATTCAAAGCGATGGTGGATAAGTTAGTGGTGTTGCAGAATTGAGTCAGCTTGGCTGATCGCGAGCAACTTTAGCGCACCGTCATGTGGTATTAGTCCTCCACCACAACCTCTATTCAAATCTGCAGACAGGAGTCCGAACGATGTCCATGAAAGCAAGTTTAAGCGCCGCCGTGTTTATCGTATTCGCCGCGGCTGGCGTCTCCAATGCGGCCGAGCCCACCCACGCCGGGTCCGCGAAGCCGGGAATGCACGAGGGGATGAAGGCCGGTATGCATGGGATGCACGGCAAGCGCTGCCATAGGGAAGGCGGGATGATGGGGGGTCATCATATGTCCCAGATGGTGATTGTGCCGCGCTTACCGGCGGGCAATGACAAGCTGCAATTGCAGATGCATGCCGAAATTTTGCAAAAAATCGGCGAGATTGAGGCGCGGTACGCGGCACAGTTGCCCTAATCGGCGTGTGGCGTCCCCGAGGTTTTAGCGCGGGATGACGCCCATCTCGCGCAAGAGCGGCATCACCTCGCGCTGGAAGCGCAGGGTATCGCGATGATAGGCCTGGAAGACCATTAACACGCCGTCGAGGCCAGCGTCGTGCAGGGTTTTCAATTGCAACGCCACGCTCTCGGCGGTGCCGATCACCGGATATGCGCCAGCGCCCAAGGTCATCATGTCTAACGTGAATGCATCGAAGGAGCCGCTTTCAAGGCTTAGCCCAGTGAGCCAGTTGTTGCTTGCGACTTGATCCTTCTGCGCGATGATTTTTGCGACTTCGGCCTGCGCTTCATCCGCGCTGTCGCGCCAGAGCACGAAAGGAAAGCAGGCATTGCGTACCTGCCGACCTCGTAATGCGGCACGGGCTTGGATGTCGGCGACGGTCGCGCGCGCTGATTCCACCGAGACCATACTGATGAAAGCCCAGTCGCAATGTTCGGCGATGAGTGCTTTCGCATCGTTTGAGATGCCGGCATTCACGATGGGCGGATGAGGTTTTTGTACCGGTTGCGGCAGCGAGTAGCCATTTTTGATCTGATACCACGGCGACGCATGATTGAAGGTCCCTGGCGGTTGGGTCCACAAGCCCTTCAGCACTTCAATAAATGCCCGCGTGCGCTGATAGCGCTCGGCATGCGGGAGGATGTCGAGTCCCATCATGCCGAACTCTTCCTTGCTCCAACCGCTTACCAGATTAATGCCCCAGCGACCCTGACTGATGTGATCGAGCGACGCGCCCATTTTGGCGACCACCAGCGGATGAAAGGCGGGCACATGGACGGTCGAGTAAATGCGAATGCGCGAAGTCACCGCGAGCAACGCGGAAGCCCAGGTCATGGTTTCCAGCGAGGTGCCGAGGTAATCGGTTTCGCCACCAAATCCGCGCCAACGACTCACCGGAAACAGGAAATCAAAACCAGCCGCTTCGGCGGCTAGCGCAATTTGCTTATTCGCCGCGTAGTTCCATTCATCCGGTACCACGCGGTACGTGCTGATCGCAGAGAGATTGCTGCAGTTCGGCATAAACAATCCGAGCTGCAGCGGTGCACTCATGCACGACCCTCTACATGCGCGTAGCGCAACTCAACCAACCCCTCAAGACCATCAACCCGCGCGCGCGGCTGCTCCGCAGGTTCGCCGACCAGCGCCGAGAATTCCGGCGTGGTAAACGGTGCGAGACGGTCGGCGCGCAGATAGTCCGGCTTGCCGTCGGCTTCACGAAACGCCGGCATCACTTCTTCGGCGAAGATCTGCATGTTCTTCATCACCATCCAGTCGGGCATCGGGCCATAGGCGGAACCCGCATTCAACACGCCACCCGCACCGAGCTGTTCGCAATATTCGCCGAGCTGGTTTTTGACGGTTTCGGGTGAGCCGACAATGATGTAACCATCCTTCACGAGTTCTTCGTAGGTGAGGGTGTGTTGCGGTTTGATTTTGCCCTTCACGATTTGGGTCATGAAATTGCGGAAAGACTTGGTGGTCATGTAGCCCGGCGGGAAGAAGATCTGATCGGGGATTTTGAGACCGGTGTTAAAAATCCAGGACAGATGAGCTTTGGCCTCACGATGGGCCTGGGCGTCGGTCTCTGCGACATAAGTCGGGATGCAGGCATTGAACATGCTCTTGGGCGCTTCAAAGCCCAGCCGCAGGCATTCTTCGCGCAAGCCGTCGAAAGCCATCTTGCAGAACCAACGCGGCGAGTAAACCATCATGTAGGTATAGCGGTGCCTGGCGACGAACTGCAGGGTCTCAAGCGAGCCTTGGCCAGGAATCCAAATTGGCGGATGCGGTCGCTGGAGCGGCAACGGGATTGGATTTACGTTCGGGATGTAGAAATGATCCCCCTGATAAGTGAAGGGACCCGGTTGGGTCCAGGCTTTGATGATGAGATCGTGCGCTTCGTCGAAGCGCTCGACCGAATCCGCCGGCACCACGCCGTTATTGAAATATTCGCAACCGATGCCGCGCACGAAACCGCAGATCATGCGGCCGCCCGAAATCACATCCAGCATCGCAATTTCTTCTGCCACGCGCAGGGGATTGCCGTGGAGGGGAATAGCGTTGCCGATGACACCCACGGGAATATGCGAGGTGCGCGCGATAATCGTCGCCGCGATGATGTTCGGCGAGGGCATGGTGCCGTAGTAATTGGCATGGTGTTCGTTGATGCAGGTGCCATCGAAGCCAAACCGTTCGGCGGCGACCAGCTGATTTAAATACTCTTTGTACAGCGTGTGGCCGCGCTGCGGGTCGTAGTAGGTGTTGGGTAGCGAGACCCAGGTCGAGACGATTTGTTCCGCGGGCGGAATGTACGGATAGGGCATGAGATGGAAGAAATAGAAGCGTAATTGATTCATCACACGGCCCCCGCTATAAATCGGTTGAGCACCGCCGCTAACGGCGCCGGTCTTTCCAGACACAGTTCATGGCCGGTCTCAGGAATCTGCTCGAGCCGACAGTTCGGCAGGATTTCGGCGTATTTTTCCGCCATTTCGGTTGGCACCAGGCGATCATCCTCGGCGCGCACCACCAGGGTTGGACAGGTGAGGCGCTGCAGGCGTCGTTCGAGCGCGAGGTTATAGCGCGGCGCCCAGATCAGGCGCGCGGCCGCCGCGAATTCGGAGTAGAGGTGGATGCCTTCGTCAAAGTCTTCCGGGTCTGGCGTGAATTCCGCTTGCACGGTCTTGTCTTTAAACAGGCGATCCATGAGTTCCGGCACACTGAGTTGAAACATGTCGACGCCGGGATGCTCAAGCAGGCGCAGGCCAAGCGGGGTCAGCAGCGCGAGACTTTTTAAACGCCGTGGGTAGAACGCCGCGAATTCAGCCGCCGCCCAGCCGCCCATCGAATAGCCGATCAGGTGCACCCTATCCAGTCCGAGCCGGGTGATAAATTCATCGAGCAGGATGGTGAGATCATCGAAATTGCGGAACCACTTGGGCGCCGGTGTCTCACCAAAGCCGGGGATTTCCGGTGCGATGAAATCCACGTGCTGGGCAAGCTTCTCGTAGAGCGGGATCCAGCGTCGCGTGTAACCAGCGCCGTGAATGAAGAGCACCGGCTCGCCCTTGCCA
>JANOVQ010000473.1:0-3187 GCA_031417495.1 Pseudomonadota bacterium
CGCGATCCCTTCGCTGACATGCATTTTCGCGGCCTGCACCGCCACCGGACTGTTCGCGGCGATGGTGACCGCGAGCTCAAGCGCGCGCTCGAGCAGGCCCGCCGCGGGCACGATTTCATTGATGAGATGGATTCGTAACGCTTCCTCGGCGCTGATCATCTCGGCGGTCAGCAACATTTTCATCGCGTGCACATGGCCGATCTGCCTAATCAATTTCGCGGTGGCGCCACCGAATGGATAGATCCCCCACTTCACCTCGGGCAGACCAAAGCGCGCGTGGGGCGCCGCCACCCGGATATCTGAGGCCAGCATGAGTTCCACTCCGCCACCCGCACACACCCCGTTGATCGCGGTGATGATGGGTTTCGGGTAGGCCGAGGTTTTCAGCAATGAACGGTTGACCATGCGCGCGGTGTCCTCACTCGCGCTGAGATCGCCGCTGATATCGGCGCCCGCGTTGAAGGCCTTATCGCCCGCACCGGTCAGCACGATGCAGCGGCAGGGCGAGGTTTCCAGTTGATCCCACACCGCGACCAGCTCCGCCATCATGGCGCGGCTCATGGCATTGCGCTTGGCCGGATTGTCGATGGTGATTAGCGCCACGTGCGGACGGGGATACTCAAGCAAAATAGACATGGTTTTTCCTTCACGAATGGATGGCCCAGCCTCAGTCCAACCTCAGCCGATTGCGCCTGCTTGACGGAGCGTCGCGAGGGCGTCTGCGCTCACGCCGACTGCTTCCAAAAGCTCAACGGTGTGTTCGCCTAAACCCGGCGAAGGTCGGCGTACTGCGCAAGGCTCGCCGGCAAAAATAGCCGGCGCTCTGGCCTGGCGGACCCGGCCAGCTTGCGGATGCTCGTATTCGATCAAGCTCGCATTCTCGGTGACTCTGGAATCAGTGATCACCTCATCCAGCGTATTCACTTTCGCGCAGGGCACATCCTCCGCGAGTAAGCGCGCGACCAGCGGAGCGGTTGCGAGCCCTGCCGCGACTTTTTCGAATTCCGCATGCATGTGGGGGTAGTTCGCGAAACGGTCAGTCAGGGTTTTGAAACGGGGATCGGCAAGCAGCGTTTCCAGCCCCAACGCGCGACAGGCGCCCGCAAATTCGCCGTCCCCGACAATAATTACGGTGATATAGCCATCCGCCGTGCGCAACAGGCGATAGAACTCCGCAATGGCGGGTTTCGGTTGCACGCCTTCGGTGCCGACAAAACCGTGATTCCAGAAAACTTCCGGCCACAGGAAGGCGAGGCTGGCATCGAGCATCGAGAGTTCCACGTGATGCCCGCCGATAATTTTGCGCTCACGCGCATACAAGGCGGATGAAATCGCCTGCGCCGCCGTGAGCGCGGCCACCTTGTCACTCGCGATCGTTTTCATCAACAGGGGCTCACCGCCCGTGCCCTGCGCCGCCGCGAACCCGGCGACACTCTGAATCACCGGATCGTAGACGCGCTGAGCGGCGCCTGGCCCAGTCGGGCCGAAGCCTGAGATCGAGACATAAATAAGCTGGGGATTGATTCGGTGCAGATCCGCAAAGCCATACCCGCTGCGCTCGAGCGCGCCGGGTCGAGAGTTCTGCACGAAGACATCTGCGGTCTCGATGAGCTTGTACAACCACGGCCGCAATTGCGCGTTTTTGAGATCCACCGCCATCGAGCGCTTATTGCGATTCATATAGGCGTTGTAGGCCGAGACTCCACCGCGCGTGCCACCGACCTGGCGCGAGGGATCGCCGCCCCGAATCGCTTCAAAGCGAATGACGTCGGCGCCCTGATCCGCCAGCATGCCGACGGCCATGGGGCCTGAGGCATTGCTGGTCGCATCAATTATTCTGATTCCCTGTAGTGGTTCCATGGTAGGGCCTTTAACGAATTCATTGAACGAACATCAGCACTTCGCGCGTGACATCGGGGTAGGCTGCCGGGGCCAATTCCTGCCTCGTGCCAAGCTCGAACTTATACGGGCGGCTGGGCTATGGCTAGCCCCACGAAAGTGGAATTACGCCATTCCTTACGCCGACAGCAACCCACCCTCCAGCGCCAGCAAACTCCCCGAAACATAGGCGCCAGCCCGCGAGCAGAGATAGATCACGCTGCCACCTACGTCTTCCGGTGTGCCCAGGCGATGCGCGGGAATGCGCGCGACCACTGCATCGTGCAGGCCGGGCACAGCATCGAAGAAGCCGGCGGTCATATCGCTTGGGAAAAATCCTGGCACGATGCCGTTCACATTGATCCCGCGGGCGGTGAGATCGGAGGCCAGCATGCGGGTGAGTTGATGCAGAGCGGCTTTGCTCGCGCCATAGGCATGCGCGCCGTTGCTTTGCGGCGCGTGCCCGCCGATCGAGCCGATGTTGATCACGCGCGCGGGGCCCTGCTGTTTTGCCGCGGCTTCGAGCAGTGGCAGGAACGCCTGCACCAACAGGAACGGCGCGCGGACATTCAAAGCCATGGTCGCATCCCATTGCGCGGCGGTGCTGGCGCCGATTTCGCTGGCCGCGAACATCCCGGCGTTGTTGATCAGAATATCCAGCGACTGCAGGCGGCCACTTAAAGTGGCGGCGAGTGCATCGATCTGCGTGGCATCGGCGAGATCGGCTTGGATGAAATGGCAGCGGCCAACGGCGGAAAGGCTGGTGGCCAGACGTTCGCCGGCCTCTGCATCGCGGGCGACGATAAAGACTTCGCAACCGGCGCGCGCCAAGGCAGTCGCGATCATGGCGCCGATCCCTTTGGCGCCACCGGTAACTACTGCTGTGCGGCCAGTCAGGCTGAAAAGTTCGTCGATGATCGTGGTCACGAGTGCTCAATCCTTTCTGGATTCGTTAAGTCGAGACGTTGTACTGCCTGGAGCTTTTTGCTCAAGGTGGCGGCGGCGTGTTTCCGGTCTCCGTCCTCGCGACTCCCATCCCCCTGTGGGGCCCAGTCGCTGCGGGCGGAGACCGGAAACACACCGCTTTCAGCGACTCGTCGATCTAAAGAAAGCGCCTAAAGCACCACCAAAATATCGTCACCCTGAACCGTCACCGCGTAGCGCTGCAACACCAGCCCGGGATCCTCCTCGCAGATTCCTGTATTGAGATCGTACGACCAGCCATGCCACGGGCAGGTGAGGATCGCCGCGTCGAGCGAACCCTGGCACAGCGGACCACCGGCGTGCAGACACTTGCCGGCGGTCGCCA
>JANOVQ010000474.1:0-4294 GCA_031417495.1 Pseudomonadota bacterium
CGCAGTCGTCAAACTCGCTGCCCTGCCCCTCTCCGGATTCCAAGGCGGCATGACTTAGAAACGCCGCGATCAGCGGCATCTCCGCATCATTCTCATTAGGTTCAAAATCCCGTGCGGCGGTCACGAGCTCAGCCAGGTTATCGATTCGGTCCAAGCCGCGATCACCTTTCTCTTTGCGATAGTGCTCGGTCAGGCCACTCGCCGCGATGACGGTTTCGAGCACACCATCAAGGGCACGTCCGGCAATTTGTTCAGCCAGGTTGTCGATCAAGCACAGAAACACTGCCACCGAACTCGCCGCCCGCGCAGCGAGTCCGCGCTGCGCCAACAAGCGTTGGGCCGCCGCCCACAGGCTAATGCGTTCCAGGCGCGCGGTTTGCCGAATTTCGTCCACGGTGCGATTGCCGATGCCGCGTACCGGTAAATTGATGACGCGCTCGAACGCCGGGTCGGCATCGCGGAAACTCGCGAGGCGCAGATAGGCCAGTGCATCCTTGATCTCGGCGCGCTCGTAGAATTTGAATCCGCCATGCACCCGGTAAGGCACCTCCGCTTGGCGGAGCGCATCCTCCATCACGCGCGATTGCGCACTGGTGCGATAGAGAATCGCCGATTCGCTGTGTCGATCCCCAAGGTCGTGCAGGCGACGAATCCGCTCCACGCAGTAACGCGCCTCCTCAATATCGTTGTACGCCGTGTAGAGCTTGATCGCTTCGCCGCGCTGACCATCGGTCCACAGCTTCTTGCCGAGTCGCCCGGTGTTATTGGCGATGAGGGCATTCGCGGCATCGAGGATGGTGCCGGTGGAGCGGTAGTTCTGCTCTAACCGAATCAAGGCATGTTGGGGATAGTCACGCCGGAAGCGCTGCATGTTCTCGACCTGCGCCCCGCGCCAGCTGTAGATCGACTGATCGTCATCCCCCACCACGAAGAAATTGGCCTGCTCGGCCACCAACAACTTCAACCACCGGTACTGCAGCGCATTGGTGTCTTGAAATTCATCGACCAACACATGAAAAAAGCGCTCACGATAATGGCGCAGAAGCCCGGGGTTATCGCGCCACAGTTCGTAGCCACGCAGCAGCAGCTCGCCAAAATCCACCAGCCCGGCGCGCGCGCACGCATCTTCATAGGCACGGTAGATTTCCAGCAGGGTCTTTAAGCTGAGGTCATTGCCATCATCCACTTCGGCAGGGCGCAGGCCTTCATCTTTGCGCGCGTTGATAAACCACTGCGCATCCTTCGCCTGCCAGTGCTCTTCATCCAGATTGAGCCCGCGAATCACCCGCTTCACAACCTTATGCTGGTCTTCTGAATCCATAATCTGGAATTGCTCGGGCAACTTCGCCTCGCGCCAATGGGTGCGCAATAAACGATGCGCGATGCCATGAAAAGTGCCCACCCACATCCCGCCGAGCGGACGCCCGAGGAGACCTTCGATGCGACCGCGCATCTCAGCCGCAGCCTTATTGGTGAAGGTCACGCCCAGCACGCCACTCGGCGCAGCCAGCCCTTGTTCTAAACACCACGCGATCCGATGCACTAGCACGCGGGTCTTACCACTGCCCGCACCCGCGAGCACTAAAGCCTGCCGTGCGGTACTGGTGACAGCCTGTTGTTGCGCCTCATTGAGGCGTGCGAGCGCAGTGGTGATCGACATCCGAAGATTCTAACAGGTTGCAGAAAGCCGCCGTGCAGTACTGCAGGTCATGCTTAGCTAGGCGCTGATCGCGGATCCGCTACAATGCCCGCCACCCTCATTGCAAGGTAGAACGCGTGTGAGCAATCCCTTATTTACGGCGGGCTACGCGATCGAGATCGCGCGCACGGCCATCGTCATTGCACAAGGCATGGGGCTCGCGGCGGCGGCCGCCGTCAACGCTGGCGAAGGATTGTCGGTGAGTGTGCGTAACGGCGCAGTGGAAACCCTGGAACATCAGCGTGACAAGGCCATGGGCGTCACCGTTTATGACGGCCAGCGTAAAGGCAGCGCGACGACGACCGATTTTGGGCTCGACTCCCTCACCGAGACCGTGCAAGCCGCAGCGCGTATCGCTCGTTTCACCGAAGCCGATCCTTATGCGGGATTGATCGAGGCGCAGTATCTCGCGCAAGAAATTCCTGATCTCGATCTCGATCATCCGTGGTCAATCACCGCCGATGAGGCAATCACGCTGGCACTCACCTGCGAAGACGCGGCGCGGAGCGCGGAGTCCGAAGTCGCGCAGGTGGATGAAACGGGCGTGAGCCATTATCGTGGCTTGCGTGCCTATGCCAACAGTCTCGGCTTTGCGGCGAGTTATCTCGCGACCCGTCATGGCCTTAACTGCGTGGTGGTCGGCGCGCGCGCGGGCGCGATGCAGAAAGGCTATTGGTACAGCACTGCACGTAATGCACAAGCGCTGGAGGCACCGGAGGCCGTGGGGCGTGAGGCGGCGGCGCGCGCAGTAGCCAAGCTCGGCGCCCGCAAACTCACTACACGCAAAGCCCCGGTGTTGTTTGAAGCGCGACTCGCCACAGGCCTAATCGGCCATCTGCTGGCGGCGATCTCCGGCGGCAATCTGTATCGCGAAGCCTCTTTTTTGCGGGATGCGGCCGGTACCCAGGTGCTGCCGAGTTTTCTCACCATTGATGAGGTACCGCATCTGCTACGCGGCCTTGGCAGCGCGCCCTTCGATAGCGAAGGTGCGGCCACCCATCCGCGGTGCTTGATCGAACGAGGCGTATTGACCGGTTATCTCCTCGACAGCTACAGCGCGCGACGGCTCGCGCTCACCCCCACCGGCAACGCGGGCGGTGCGCACAACTTACTGGTGAGTGAGCAGGGGGCAAATTTCACGGACTTGCTGAAACAGATGGGCCGGGGCTTATTGGTGACCGATCTGATGGGTCATGGCACCAACTTGCTGACGGGCGATTATTCGCGAGGTGCAAGTGGTTTCTGGGTGGAGGACGGGGCGCTCGCCTATCCGGTCGAAGAGATCACCATCGCCGGCAACCTGCGCGACATGCTGTTGGGCATTGTCGCGACCGGCAAAGACTTCGAGTTGCGGAGTTCAATTCGCACTGGCTCAATTTTGCTGGAGGAGCTGACGATTGCGGGGGATTGAGCTCCGCTCACATCTTATTAAACGCATCCAACGCCGCGATTTTATAAGCCTCCGCCAAGGTCGGGTAGTTGAATGTCGCATTCACAAAAAACTCGAGCTTGCCTTGGTGCGCCAGTACCGCCTGACCGATGTGGATGAGTTCGGTAGCGCCTTCGCCCACGATATGCGCGCCGAGCAGGCGATGATCATCGAGCGCAAACAGGAGCTTCAATAACCCTTCGCGCAAGCCCAGGATCTGGCCGCGCGAAGTCTCCCGAAAGCGCGCCACGCCAGATTCATAGGGGATCTTGGCCGCTTTGAGTTCTTCCTCTGTTTTGCCGATCACACTCATTTCAGGCACGGCGTAAATGCCGAACGGGAATACATGTTCCTCTTCCGTCATCGCCGGTCCATTAAAGGCATGGCAAGCCACCCGCCGGCCTTGTTCGGCCGATGTCGAGGCCAACGCCGGAAAGCCGATCACGTCGCCCGCCGCATAAATGTGCGGCACTTCGGTGCGGAAGCAGTTATCGACCGTTAAGCGGCCGCGTTCGTCAGTCTTTACGCCAGCGCGCTCGAGCGCCAGTTGATCGGTGTTGGAAACGCGCCCAGACGCGAATAGCACGAGATCTGCGCGCACCCGCTTGCCGCTCTTGAGATGGACTTTGACGTTCTGCGCATCCACCGACTCAATCGATTCGACGGTTTCGCCGAGCCGCAGCGACACGCCGCGATCCCGCAGATGATGCGTGAATTCACTCACAATCTCGCGATCAAGAAAGCCTAGGATATCTTCGCGTCCATCAATTAAAGTCACATGGAGATCAAGCGCACTCAGGATGGATGCATACTCAACGCCGATCACGCCCGCGCCCACCACCACCACATTGCGCGGCAAATCCTTCATGCGCAGAATTTCGTCGCTATCGACCACATTCTCGCCATCGAATGGAATGTTGGCCGGACGCACTGGGCGTGAGCCGGTAGCAATCAGAATTTTCTCGCCATACACAGTCTTGGCCGTGTCGTCATCGGTCTCAATACGGATCTCGTGCGGTCCCTCGAAGCTCGCCTTGCCTGCCACCGTGGTCACATAGTTGCGATGCAGCTTGTGCTGCAGAACTTCGATCTCGTGGCGAATGGTCACTTCCAGGCGCTGCATTAGATCGCCGGCCGTGATGTGCTCCTTCACGCGATAACTGCGG
>JANOVQ010000475.1:0-3718 GCA_031417495.1 Pseudomonadota bacterium
TCCATGGTCGAGTACGTGGATGGTTCGGTGCTCGCTCAACTGGGCAATCCAGACATGCGGACTCCCATCGCCTATGCCTTGGCCTGGCCAGACCGTATGCCCTCTGGTGTCGCCCGCTTGAATTTGTTCGACGTGCGCAAACTTGAGTTCGAAGAACCCGATCCGAGGCGCTTCCCCAGCCTGCGTCTGGCGCGCGAAGCCCTCACGGCGGGTGGTACGGCGGCCGCGATTCTGAACGCGGCGAACGAGGTTGCAGTCGAAGCTTTTCTCGCCTCGCGGCTTAAATTTCCGCACATCGCTGAAGTCGTTGAAGAAATACTCCAGACTGTCCCGCATCAGGTGGCCGGCGATCTAGAGGCGGTACTTGCGGATGATCAACTAGCACGAATCGCGGCGACGCGCGCCGTGCAGCGACGCGCGCGATGATGGCGTTGGTCCTGAATGCTGGGCAGACCCTTGGCGCGTTCGTGCTCGCGCTCGGGGTATTGGTCACCTTCCATGAGTATGGTCATTACTGGGTGGCACGCAAACTTGGCGTGAAGATTCTGCGTTTCTCAGTTGGTTTCGGGCGCCCGCTACTCACGCGGTCCTGGGGTCCGGATCGCACGGAGTTCGTCCTCGCAGCAATTCCGCTCGGTGGCTATGTGAAGATGCTCGATGAGCGCGAAGGCGAGGTCGCTCCGCACGAAAGCCACCGCGCGTTTAATCGCCAAAGCGTGCTGGTGCGCACCGCAATTGTCAGCGCCGGGCCACTGGCTAATTTTGTGCTCGCCATTGCGGTGTACTGGTTGAGTTACATGGCGGGCGTGGTGGGACCCAAACCACTGATCGGCGCGGTTGCCGCCGACGGTTTGGCGGCGCGCGCGGGCCTGCATGTGGGTGATGAGATCATCGGCGTTAACGGTCAGCCCACCGCGATATGGGACAATGTGCTGAATCATGCGATCGACGCCATTCTCGACGGCCGATCTCTGACCCTGGAAGTCCGCGGGCGGGAACTGGCAAGCCATCAGATCAGCCTGGATTTTGCTCAATTTTCGATCGATGACGTCTCGCGCGGGGATTTCTTCGAGAAAGCAGGGTTCGAGCCGGTGCGGACGAAAGTGCCGGCGAAAATCGGCAAATTGGTAGCAGGTGAAGCCGCCGCACTCGCCGGCTTTGCACAAGGCGACTTAATCCTGAGCGCAGATGGCGTCGCGATCACCGATTGGATGGCGTGGGTTGATCTGGTTCGCGCACATCCGGGGCGGGCGCTACGGGTGGGCGTCGAACGTGCAGGACAAAACATTGAGCTGATAGTGACACCGCGCGAGGTAAGTGACGGCGGCCTCCTGATCGGACGCATTGGCGCCGAGGTGGCGCCACCACCAGCGGCCGCGGCACCGCCCACCGCTATCGAGCGCTACTCACCGCTTGCGGCGGCCCAGCGAGCGGTCGTGCGCACCCAAGAGGTGACCTTAACCACCCTTAAATTCCTGCGCCAGATGATCATCGGCCAAGCCTCGATCGACAACCTCAGTGGGCCACTCAGCATCGCGCAGTTTGCAGGCGCCTCGGCCAAACTTGGGGTGTCGCGCTTTCTGGAATTTTTAGGGCTGGTGAGTGTGAGCCTCGCGGTGCTGAATCTTTTGCCTATTCCGATGCTTGATGGCGGACACTTGATTTATTACCTGATAGAATCCATCACGCGTAGGCCGGTCCCGGAAGCGATTCAAATTTACGGTCAGCAAGCCGGATTATTCCTGCTGCTGGGCTTGATGGGACTGGCGATTTATAACGATTTAATGCGCATTTTTTAACGCTGAACTCGAACTAAAAAGCTCCTCAATGGTGATATCCAGAGCCTTCAGGTGGATGGTTTGCGTGGTCCTGACGCTCGCCCTCCCCACTGCCTTCGCAGATGAATTCATCGTCGACGACATTCAGGTAGAAGGGCTGTCACGAATCTCCCCGGGTACCGTCTTCAATTACCTGCCGATTACAGTCGGTGACAAAGTCGATGAGAAACGCTCGCAGGAAGCGGTTCGCGCTTTATTCAAAACTGGTTTTTTCAAAGATGTCCGCCTCGACCGCGAAGGGGATGTGCTCGTGGTGCGCCTGGTCGAGCGCGAATCAATCGCAGATATTACGTTCGACGGCAATAAGGCGATCAAAACCGAAGAACTTGAGAAAGGGCTCGGTGAGGCAGGCTTCGCGAAAGGCGAAGTTTACAACGAGTCCAAGATGGACAAGGTGGTGCAGGAATTGCGTCGCCAGTACTACTCGAACGGCAAGTATGGGGTCAAGATCGAGCCGGTGGTCACCCCGCTGGACGACAACACGCTCACCATCCACTTCAAAATCACTGAAGGCGAAGCCGCACGTATCCAACAGATCAACATCGTAGGGAATGAAGCGTTCTCCGATGACGATCTGCGCGACGATTTCAAGCTCACCACACCGACTTGGACCAGCTGGTTCAGTAAAGACGATCAGTACTCCAAGCAGAAACTCGCGGGCGACCTCGAGACCCTGCGCTCGAAATATCAAGATAACGGCTACATCGATTTTCGAGTCGATTCGACGCAAGTGTCCATTACCCCCGACAAGTCCGATGTGTACGTCACCATCAACTTGACCGAAGGCGAGCGCTTCACGATTTCGGGCGTCAAGCTGGCGGGCAAACTGATTGTCCCGGAAGAGCAATTGTTTCCGCAAATAGAGACTCGGCAAGGCGCAATGTTTTCGCGCAAGGCCGTCACGCAAACAACGAAGAATATTACTGACCGCTTAGGTGACGAAGGCTATGCCTTTGCCAACGTGAATGCGATTCCGAAACTAAATCAAACAAATAAGACCGTGGCTCTGACGTATTTCGTCGATCCGGGCCAACGTGTTTATGTCCGTCGCATCAGCTTCAATGGCAATGCGAAAACGCGCGACGAAGTCATGCGGCGCGAAATGCGCCAACTCGAAGGTGGTTGGATTTCGACCAAATGGGTCGAGCGGTCCAAGGTGCGGCTTCAGCGGCTCGGGTATTTTGAAGAAGTGAATGTGGAAACGCCGGCAGTGCCGGGGACTACCGATCAAGTCGATATCAATTACGCGGTTAAAGAACGTCCCTCCGGCAACCTCATGGTAGGACTCGGGTTCTCGCAGTCGCAGGGACTCATCTTCAATACCAATGTGACGCAGGATAACTTTCTCGGCAGTGGCAAGAGCGTGAGTTTTGGGTTCAATAACAGCGACATCAACCGGCAGTTCCGTCTGGGCTATATGAACCCGTACTACACCATTGATGGGATCAGCCGCGGCTTCAATGTGAGCTATCGGGAAATCGATGCGGGGGAAAGCGACATCACGCGTTACAACTCGAAGGTTGTTTCCGGTGGGGCCTCTTTTGGGATCCCGATAACCGAGTTTAATTCAGTCTCATTGGGCGTGAACTACGAAGCGACTTCGCTCAACACGAGTCCCTTCTTTCTCGCCCCTGAAGTATTCCGCTTCATCCAGATCGAAGGCAACGATTTCAATATTATTCGTTTCAATGCTGGTTATTCCTACGACACTCGGAATTCCACGTTGTTTCCGACCGAAGGGATGCTGCAGGCACTGCGTGCGGAAATCGCCGCGCCCATTGGCGATCTGAGTTTCTACAAAATAGACTACGACTCGCGCTACTTCATTTCGCTTAATCAGGACTACGTCCTATTGCTCAAAGGCCGGGTCGGCTATGGCG
>JANOVQ010000476.1:0-3188 GCA_031417495.1 Pseudomonadota bacterium
GCGCGAAGCGTTGGAGGCGCTCCCGGGCGTCGGTCGCAAGACCGCGAATGTCGTGCTCAATGTCGCCTTTGGTGAACCCACCTTGGCGGTGGATACGCACATCTTCAGAGTCGGCAATCGCACTGGCCTGGCTCGCGGCAAGACCCCGCTGCAGGTTGAGCTGGGTTTTCTCCAGGTCATTCCGCGGCGCTATCTGGCGCATGCCCATCATTGGCTGATTCTGCATGGCCGATATGTGTGTACGGCGCGCCGTCCGCACTGCGCGACGTGCAGGATCGCGCGCTGGTGCCCGTGGCCGACCGAGGAAGCCCGCGCGTGAAGCTTGCACGCCAACGAGGTGGCCGTGTTCGCGCACAGTAAAACCGAGACCCGCGAGTTTTTTCGCGTGACCTGGCAGAAGCGTGGCGCCGGCTTGGTGCTCGCGCCACTCGAAGCGCTGGTCGCCGAGGTCGTCGCGGCACATCCCGAGTATCACGTACTCATCATCGAAGGTTCGTCAGCGGCAACCCCGGACCAGGATCCAGCGCATAATCCCTTCCTCCATCTGGGATTGCACGTGGCCTTACTCGAACAATTGCAGGCGGATCGTCCGCCGGGACTGCGCGCGGAATACCAGCGACTCAAGACCCTTACGGGCGAGGCCCACGCGACTGAGCATCGCCTAATGCAGGTCTTGGCGGAGGTGTTGTGGAGCGCACAAAGCGCAGGACATTTGCCCGATGAACAACAATATCTCGCCAGCCTCCGCCAGCTGCGCTGAGCGCACCGCCATGCCCTCGTCGACGTTGCCCGAGACTGATGATTCGCCGTTTGATGGCGCGGCGATTGGGTTGCTGGCGAATATCACGTTGGATTTCGCCACCTCTCTCAATATTGAGGAAACGCTGCAACAGGCGATTGATAAGGTTATCCATTACCTGCGGGCCGAGGCGGCTTCGATTTTTCTGCTCGATGACGCGCGCCAAACCTTGATCTGTCGGCGCTGTGCGGGCCCGGTCGATATTACTGGTTTGCGGCTGGCGCCTGATCAGGGCATTGTCGGTGCGGCGGTCCAAACCAACACCTTGCAACTGGTCCGTGACGTGCAAGAGGATAGCCATTTTGCGGCTGCTGTCGACGCCGACACGGGGTTCGTGACGCGCTCAATTTTATGCGTGCCGCTGGCAGTTCGCGGCCAGTGCATCGGCGCCTTGGAACTCATTAACAAGCGCAGTGGCGATGGCCTCTTCGCGGCGGCCGATCTGCAGTTAGCGACCGCCGTGGCGGCCGCTGCCGCACTCGCCATTCACAATGCGCGCATGGCCCACAGTCTGGTCGAGCAGGAGCGCGTGCGCAAAGAACTCGAGCTTGCGCGCGCGATTCAAGTGAGCCTGTTACCAGCGCCGGACTCGGCGTTGCCGGTGTTTGGTCTAAATCTGCCGGCCTATCAGGTGTCCGGCGATTTCTACGATTTTTTCCTGTTGCCTGACGGGCGGATCTACTTCAGCGTCGCGGATGTCGCCGGCAAAGGGATGAATGCCGCGTTGCTGATGGCCAAGGCGACTAGCCTGCTGCGCTGTCTCGCGAAGACTGTAAAGGATCCTGCGCAGTTACTCGCGCAGGTGAATGCCGAAATTTTCGAAACCGCCTCGTTAGGGTTATTCGTGACCATCGTGGCTGGCTTTATTGATCCGGCGTCGCGCCAACTCGTGTATGCCAACGCCGGTCACCATCCGCCGTTGTTGCGCCGCGGGCCCGGGTGTTTTGCGAGTTTACCTGCGACGGCGCCACCCTTGGGGGTGGTGTCAGAACTGGGTGCCCAGACGCAATCCCTGTCGCTTGTCGAAGGCAGTGTTTATCTGTTTACTGACGGCGTGACCGAGGCGCGTAATTTGGCCGGGCAGCCGCTCGGCTTGGGGGGCTTTAAGACGCTGTTGGAGGGGGTGAGTGAAGTGCCGGCAGCGCAGCGCCTGCGCGCGATAGTGACCGCAATGGAGGCCCAGAATCGGCAGCTCAACGACGACCTCACCTTACTTCTCATCGCTGCAGATGCCCTCTAAGAACGCGTTGCTCACCTTGCGCTTCCAGGCCGATCCACGCCGCCTGCGTAGCGTGCGGAATCGCGTCCAGGCGCTGGGCGAAAAACTCGGCTGCACCAAGCAGCAGGTCACCGATCTCGTGATTGCGGTGAATGAAGCGTGCATGAATATCATGCAACACGCGTATAAGGGGGATCGCGCCGGTCGCATCGTGCTCGAGATTCGCCGTGACGGTGGCGAGCTTGAGATTCTCCTGACCGATTTCGCAGCGCCGGTCGAGTACCGCGAAATCGGCCCGCGCGCACTACATGAACTGAGACCGGGCGGACTCGGTACCTATTTCATCCAGGCGACGGTCGATGAATGCAGTTATGGTCATCTCGAAGGCCAGAGCGGAAATTATGTGCGGATGCGCAAGCAGATTAACTAGGAACTCGTGATATGCCATACAAAATCAAAAAAGATGCGGGCTTTGCCATCGTCGAGCTGACTGGAGACATCGATCTCTCCTGCTCGCCGGAAGCGCGCAAGGTCATTCTCGAATGCCTGAGCGACAGGCTGCCGACTTTGGTCGACTTGTCCGCAGTGACCTACATCGACAGTTCTGGTGTCGCGAGTCTCGTCGAGGGCTACCAGACAGCGAAGAAAAAGAGCCTGGAGTTTGGCCTCCTGGGGGTCAGCGAGGCGGCGCTCAGCGTGCTGGAATTGGCGCGTCTCGATAAGGTCTTTCCGATTTACGCTTCGCTCAAGGAACGCCTCGCCAAGAATGCCTGAGCATGCGACCGGTCCGCGCCGCAACCCGCTGGTACGGCTCGGGCGCGCGGCCACTGCGGTCGTTGAAGAATACGGCTATTGGCTCGCGCTGGTTGGCGAGTGTATTTATTGGTTGGTGGTCGGTCCCTTCAAGCAGCGGCCCGTGCGGCTGGCGGCGACTGCCGCGCAAATGATGTCGATTGGCATCGCAGCGGTGCCGATTGTGTTCATGCTGTCGTTTTCCATCGGCGTGATGCTGGCGATTCAAGGCATCTACACGCTCCGCCAGTTCGGCGCCGAAACCCAGGTCGTGTTGGGCATCGCACTGTCCGTGGTGCGCGAGTTCGGTCCGCTGATTACCGGCATCCTCGTCGCCGGGCGCAGCGGTTCGGCAATCGCCGCGCGTCTCGGCACGAT
>JANOVQ010000477.1:0-8298 GCA_031417495.1 Pseudomonadota bacterium
CCGTCGTAGAGATGTGAGTCAATACGCACGCCGGGACCGCCGGGCGTGTGGAAGGTATTCACCCGGCCAGGCGACGGCCGAAAAGTTTTCGGATCCTCGGCATTGATCCGACATTCAATCGAGTGGCCGCGCAACACGACTTCGCCCTGGGTCAGTGAGAGTTGGGCGCCCGCCGCCACCGCGAGTTGTTCCTTCACGATATCGACGCCGGTCACCATTTCCGTGACCGGATGTTCCACCTGGATGCGGGTGTTCATCTCAATGAAATAGAACTCGCCGTTCTCATAGAGGAATTCGAAGGTACCCGCGCCGCGATAGCCGATAGCAAGACAGGCTTCGACGCAACGCTCGCCCATGCGCGCCCGGATAGCTGGATCGAGCCCCGGGGCCGGGGATTCTTCGATCACCTTCTGGTGCCGTCGCTGCATCGAACAATCCCGTTCACCCAAATGCACGCAGTGGCCATGATGATCGGCAAGCACCTGGAATTCGATGTGTCGCGGATGCTCCAGAAATTTTTCCATGTAAACGGAATCATTCTGGAACGCCGCAAGGGCTTCGCTCTTGGTGAGCTGGATCGCGTTCTTAAGCGCAGCCTCCACGTGCACTACCCGCATGCCCCGCCCGCCGCCGCCGCCGGCCGCTTTGATGATGATTGGATAACCGATATCGCGCGCAATACGGATGTTTTCCGCCATATCCTCGGTCAGCGGTTTACCGGAACCTGGCACGCAGGGAATGCCGGCCGCTTTCATGGTGGTGATCGCCGAGATTTTGTCACCCATCAAACGAATGGTGTCGGAGCGCGGACCAATGAACACAAAGCCGCTCTGTTCCACCCGCTCGGCAAAGTCCGCGTTCTCGGAGAGAAAACCATAGCCTGGATGGATTGCCATGGCGTCGGTCACCTCAGCAGCGCTGATCACGGCCGGGATATTCAGGTAGGACAGGGCCGGTTGAGGCGGGCCGATGCACACCGATTCGTCGGCCAGGCGCACGTGCTTCAAGTCGCGGTCCACCGTGGAATGCACCGCGACGGTCTTGATTCCGAGCTCGCGGCAAGCCCGCAGGATGCGGAGCGCGATTTCGCCGCGATTGGCGATCACTACTTTATCGAACATGGGCAGGCGATCAGGAAATGATGAACAGCGGTTGTTCGAACTCTACCGGTTGGCCATTTTCGGCCATGATCGAGAGCACTGTGCCCGCCCGGTCCGCTTCGATCGGGTTCATGATCTTCATCGCTTCGATTATGCACAGCGGCTCGCCGACCTTGACCGTTTGGCCAATTTTCACAAAAGGCGGGGACTCCGGCGACGGTGAGGCATAGTAGGTGCCTACCATCGGCGAGGTGATCACTTGTCCATCTGGTTTTGCCGGGGTGGGTGGCGGGTTGGGTAACGGTGCCTGGCCGGCGCTTGCGGCAAGCATCATCGGCGCGGCCTGAATGGCCGGCAGCATGCGACTGATTCGCACCGACTCTTCACCTTCCTTGATTTCGATTTCGGCGATGCCCGATTCCTCGAGCAATTCGATGAGTTTTTTGATTTTCCGTAGATCCATGAGCGTCTCTTTTAAGGTGCGGCGGCTTGCCGTGGCAGTGCGAGCCAGTGAGTGGCGGCCGTGATCGCGAGTTCGTAACCCTGACCGCCCAAGCCGGTGATGACGCCCACCGCGCAGTCCGAGAAATAGGAATGTTGGCGGAATGTCTCGCGTGCAAACACATTGGATAGGTGCACTTCAATGAAGGGGATGGCGACCCCGAGCAGCGCATCACGCAGCGCGATGCTGGTGTGGGTGAACGCCCCGGGATTAATCACAATGAACTCGACTTGCTCATTTGGCGCGGCATGGATGCGCTCAATCAGGGCGTGCTCGGCGTTACTTTGAAAACATCCCAGGGTCTGCCCAAGGCTGGCCGCGTGTTGCACAGCGCGGCGTTCCAACTCGGCCAGGGTGGCCTGCCCGTAACGCGCCGGCTCACGCTGCCCGAGTAAGTTTAGATTCGGCCCGTTGATGAGTAATAAAGTCGCCAAAGAAACCCCTCGTCGGCCGCCATTCGATTCGTGCGGCGGCGCGCAAAGTAGCACAGCGTCTAGGTCGTTGCGAGCGAGATGACTCACTTTAAGCCCCGTTCGTGGAATTTCGGGCCTATTCCGAGCAGCAATGACGTGAACGATTCAGCGCGCCACTTGTTGATTAGGGGGGAGCGGATCCAGGAGCGGCTCCAATAGCCGACGCGCGTCGGCCCGTGTCCATTCCCCTTGGTGGGTGTGGACTATTTGCCCCTGGCGGTCGAAGACCACGGTGTACGGGAGGGCGCCAATCGTGTTGCCGAGGCCTTCCATCAGCCGCGCAACCTCCTCATCACCAGCGAGAATTGGGTAGTTGATGGCTCGCTCGGTCGCGAACTTACCGGCTGCGACCGGATCGTCGAGCGCGATACCCACGAATTGCAGACCCCGCGCACCGAACTCAGCCTGCAGCTTTATGAACGCCGGAATTTCCACCACACACGGTGGACACCAGGTCGCCCAGAAATTAACGACCAGGATTTTCCCCGCCCATTCCGAGAGTGAATGCTCGCGGCCTTCGAGGTCTTTGATTCGCGCGTCCTCTTTCGCGACCGGCATAAGGGCGCGCGGGGCAGCCAGCGTGGCTTCGCTGTCGGCTCTCAAAGGCGCCCGCACATTGCTGACTTTGAACCCCGCATAGGCCGAGAGGGTTGCCGCAACCAGGGCGACGAACAGGATTTTCCAATCCTTCACGTCAAGGCCCGTACGCCATGCCGAGCAGTGTGCCGAAGGCTTCCGCATCGAGATAACCGATTAGTCGATGGGGCCGCAGTTCTTCACCGTTTTCATTAAATAGCAACACGGCCGGGGGGCCCTGCAGCTCGAAATGTCGCAGGAGCGCGGTATCGACAGCATCGGCAGCAGTCAGATCAGCCCGTAACAGGACGAAGCCCGCTAACTTCTGTTGGATTGCCGGGTCGGTAAAGGTATTGCGTTCCAGACGTTTGCATTCGACGCACCAGTCCGCATAGAAATCGATTAATACCGGCCGCCCCTGCGCGTTGGCCAGTGCGGACTCCAGTTGCGTGAGACCTTTAACGGGGAGAAAGGTCGCCAGCGGGGTTGCAGACTGCGCTCCGCGCCCGGCGAGCGGCGCTAACGGCCGCAGCGGATCTTCGGCGCCGGCGGCGGCGCCCACCAGCAGCACCACGCCATAACATAAGAAGAGGAGTCCGATGCCCTTCCAAAAACGCTGCCAGCCGGAAGCCGCATCGCGCAGAGGTTCCAAAGCGCCCAGATAAATGGCCGAACTGATCAGTAACGCGGCCCACAGGGCCAAGGTCGCGGGGGCCGGAATCAGGCGTTCCAGGAACCAGATTGCAAGGCCTAAAAACACCACGCCGAAGGCGTGTTTGACCGTCTCCATCCAGGCCCCGGTGCGCGGCAACAAACGTCCCGCCGAGGCCCCAAGTATCAACAACGGCGCGCCCATGCCAAGGCCGAGGGCAAACAGCGCCACACCGCCGGTCAGCGGACTGCCTTGCTGGCTGAGATACAACAGCGCGGCGGCCAACGGCGGTGCCACGCAGGGCCCGACGATGACCGCCGAAAGGACGCCTATCGCCGCCACGCCGAACAGGCTGCCACCGGTCTGGCGCCGACTCGTTGCTTCAAGACGGCTTTGTATCAATGCCGGGACCTGCAGGTGAAAGAAACCGAACATAGACAACGCCAGCGCGACGAACATCGCACTGAAACCCACCAACACGACCGGGTGCTGAAAGACCGCCTGCACATTGTGCCCGAAGAGGCCGGCGGCCAGGCCGACCAGCGCGTAGGTGCTCGCCATCGCGAGGACGTAAATTAGCGCCAGCAAGAAGCTGTGGCCGGCCGTGATCGGTCGTCGCTGACCGACGATGATCCCGGACAGGATCGGGATCATCGGGAACACGCAGGGTGTCAACGCGAGTGCGAGGCCAGCGATGAAAAACCACAGCACGATGTGCGGCAACGATTGGCGCCCTAGATCGGCGACCAGGCGATCGGCCTTGGCGGTACCGAGTTGCGCGACGGAGCCCGCAGCCGAATCCGTCGCCAGACTGACCAGCGAGATATCGCGCTTAATCGGTGGATAGCAGATGCCATCTTCCGCGCACCCTTGATAAGTGACTCGCACTTTCGAGGGGCGACCGACCGACGCCTTCACAGGCACGCTGATGGTTGGGTTCCCACGATAAATTTCGACCCGCCCGAACTCTGCGTCGTCTTTGGGCTCACCGACCGGCAGCACCAGCGCGCCCACTTCGAGCCCAGTGCTCAACGCCTCCACTTTCATCCGGTCGCGGTAAAGATAGTATTTCGGCGCAATCTCGAAATTCAGGATTAGCGCGTCTGGCTGTGTGTCGTGCTTCAATTTGAACGCAACATCCGGTGGCAGAAATTCGCGCGTCGGCACTCTTGCGCCTGAACTCAGTTGATCGAGGCGATCCAGCACGCCGGCGGCGGCGGAGTTCAGGCTGGTAATCATGCACAGCAGTAGCAGGAGGCGGGAAAGTCGGTAGGTCATACTCAATTTTGCGAGAACCCTCTTGATATAACAGAGACCGTGCGCAACCCCGTGAGTTCAATAAGGGTGCCGCGTGGTGGAACAACGTCGCACCAAGGTGCGCCGCCACATTGTAGGCAGAGATCTGCGCGCAAGTCCTTCAACCTGTCGTTGCGCGGCCCGCAGTCCCTTTTTATAACGCCGCCAAACGCGCCGCGCCGTGCTGCAAGGTAGCGTCTTCTTTGCAAAAGCAGAAGCGCACATAGCGTGCGCTGGGCGGGTTCTCATAAAACACCGAGAGTGGAATCGCGGCCACGCCTTTTTCGATCGTGAGCCAGCGCACGAACTCCTGGTCCGGTAAGGCGCTTATCGCACTGTAATCCGCGAGTTGGAAAAACGTACCGGCTGACGGCGTGATCTGAAAGCGAGAGCCTTTCAGCGCTGTGTTAAAAAGATCTCGTTTGTGTTGATAGAACGCGGGCAGTCCTGTGAGATGTTCGGGATGTGCTTGCATGAAATCGGCGAGTCCCCATTGGATGGGGGTAATACCGACGAAGGTCACGAATTGATGCACGCGCCGTAACTCCTGGGTCAGCGCCGGCGGCGCCACGCAGTAGCCGGTCTTCCAACCCGTGACGTGATAGGTCTTGCCAAAAGAGAACACGGCGAATGAGCGGGCGGCGAGCGCGGGATAGCGCAGAACGCTTTCGTGGCGCTCACCGTCAAACACCAGATGCTCATAGACCTCATCCGAGCACACGATCAGATTGTGGCGTTCCGCCACGCGTTCGAGTTCACGCAGATCGTCCGCACGCAACAGGGTGCCTGTTGGGTTGTGTGGCGAATTCACCATGATCATGCGTGTGCGCGGCGTAATCACCTCTGCCACCCGCTGCCAGTCGATGCGATATGCCGGTGGCAGCAACGGCAGCCGGATAGGACGCCCGCCCGCCAAGGTTACCGCCGGCTCGTAGCTGTCGTAGGCGGGGTCAAACAAGATCACTTCGTCGCCCGCGCGACACACCGCCGTTACCGCACAGTAGATCGCTTCGGTGGCGCCCGGCGTGACGGTGATTTCGGTATCGGGCGAAACGGTCGCGCCGTAATGGCGGAAGACTTTGGCGGCAATTGCTTCGCGCAGGCCGAGCACACCGGCCATTGGCGGATACTGATTGAAGCCCTGATCGAGATAATGCTTCACGCGCGCCTTGAGTGCCGCGGGCCCGTCATAGTCTGGGAATCCCTGTGAGAGATTGATCGCCTGATGTTCGGCCGCGAGTGCCGACATCACGCTGAAAATAGTGGTCCCGACATGCGGAAGCTTGCTGCTAAGATTGAGGTTCATGGCTGCATTATCCTGAATGTTTCAACAACCCCAAAGCGCTCGCCAAAGGTGGTTGCCTTTTAAGCCGCTCGCTGATGTTTCCCAGCGCTGACCTTACCGACCTGCCCGCCTCCCTGGTCGCGGATACCGCACGCTACCAAGCGCGCTTTACCCGCGCCCTGGCGGAGCGCGCGCTAACCAGCGAGATCTCCTCGGAAACCCTCGGCCGCCTGTTCACCGCGAGTCCGTTTATCGCGGAATACGCCTGTCGCGAGCCTGCGCGGTTTGTCGCGCTCGGCGCCAGTGCCTCGCTTAACTGTCGCAAAGACGTGGCAAGCTACCGCGCCGCGCTGACGCCCCATTTAGTCAGCGAGACCACCGAAGACGCTGCGCGGCAGTGCCTCCGCGCCGTCAGAAATGAAGAATTAGTGCGGATAGCGTGCCGCGATTTGCTCGGCATTGCGGATCTCGCGGCGACCTTAAGTGAATTGTCGGCCTTGGCGGACAGTCTGGTGGGTGCCGCGCGGGATTGGTTGTCCGGGATTTTCTCCGCGCGTTACGGCACGCCGTGCGACGAACAAGGGGTGGCGATGCATTTGGTGGTGCTCGCAATGGGCAAGCTTGGCGGCTTGGAACTCAATTTTTCGTCCGATATCGATCTCATTTTCCTATATCGCGCCGAGGGCGACACCGGCGGCGATGCGCGCACCTTATCTAACCAGGAATATTTTGATCGAATGGGCAAAAAGCTCATCGCGATCCTCAATGACACCACTGCTGAAGGTTTCGTGTACCGCGTTGATATGCGGCTACGCCCGTTCGGCGAGAGTGGCGCGCTGACCGTGAACTTCAGCGCGCTCGAGCACTACTACCAGGTGCACGGGCGCGACTGGGAGCGCTACGCGCTGATTAAAGGTCGGGTGATCGAGGGTGATCCGCTCGATTTGCAAGCGCTGGAGGCCATTACACGCCCCTTCGTGTTTCGGCGCTATCTCGATTTCGGCGCACTGGACGCGGTGCGCGAGATGAAAGCGCTGATTAATGCCGAAGTGGCGAAGTATGGCCTTGAGCAGGATGTGAAACGCGGCGCGGGGGGAATTCGCGAAGTAGAATTCATCGGCCAGATGTTTCAGTTAATCCGGGGCGGCCGCGAAGCTCGCCTGCGGCAGCGCGGGATTGTCGCGGTGCTTACCGCCTGCCAGGAGCTCGCTTTGATCGAGGCCGCGGAAGTGGCCAGCCTGATCGCCGCTTATCGATTTCTAAGGGTAACGGAACATCGTCTGCAACAGGTACACGACGCACAGACACAAGCCCTGCCGGCGACGCCCGACGAACGCGCACGCTTGGCGTACGCCATGGGCTACGCAGACTGGCCGGCATTTTTAAGCGCGCTTGATACGCACCGAGAGCGGGTTAAGCGCAGCTTCGCGGCCGTGCTCAGCCCGCTCGAAGCACCCGCCTTGGTGTCACCCACGAACGATCTGCTATGGCGCCATGGACTCGACCTTGACCGTACCCACGAAATGCTCTCATTGGCGGGCTTTGTTGATCTCGAGCAGGCCGCGCGGGTGCTCGCGCCACTGAAAGACCCGCGCTTCCTGGGACGCCTAAGTCAGGAGGCGCGGGCGCGCCTCGACCGCTTGATGCCAGCGCTCGTGATGGAATGCGCGCAGCGTCCCCAGGGCGCCGCGACGTTAGGCCGACTCGCGGATTTTGTACGGGCCGTCGCCCGCCGCTCCGTCTACCTCGCGTTACTGGCGGAAAATCCGCGCGCGCGAAAACGGCTGGTGGATCTATGCCAGGCGAGTGCCTGGATTGCGCGCGAATTGACCGCCAGTCCTATTTTGCTCGATGAGCTGCTCGACAGCCGTAATTTGTTTTCACCGCCCTCGCGCACCCGCTTGGAGCGCCAACTCGACGAGGCGCTCGCCAATTCCTCGGAAGACGGGCTCGAACGAGTCATGGAAATGTTGCGGATATTTAAGCATCAACAAGTGTTGCGCGTGGCTGCCAGCGATCTGATGGTGGCGTTTCCAATTGCTGACGTCAGCAATCATCTGACCTGGATCGCTGAAGTATTGATCGATCGTGCGCGGGCCATCGCGTGGGCAGAATTAGTGGCGAAACACGGACGTCCGCGCACGCCGGGGGCTGGCGGATTCGCCATCATTGCCTACGGCAAGCTCGGCGGCCGTGAACTTGGCTATGGGTCGGATCTCGATTTGGTGTTTGTGTTTGAAGGCGACCCGCAAGTCCGCCACACCGATGGCAGTAAGCCGCTCGCGAATGAAGTGTTTTTCACACGACTGGCGCAACGGATCATCCACCTGCTCGCCACGCGCACGCCGGCAGGCATCGCCTATGAACTCGATGTCCGCCTGCGGCCCAGCGGCGCCGCGGGCCTCCTGGTCTCC
>JANOVQ010000478.1:0-1512 GCA_031417495.1 Pseudomonadota bacterium
TGGCCCATTGGGAGCTTGAGGTCACGCACTTTCATGCGGATGTGACTCGCCCTGAGTTCGAATGTCGCATCGTGAAAGCCGCGAACCACGCGCCGTTCTTGGGCTTCAATCGCGCGCAGGCCGCAGTGCTCGAACTCGCGATTTTAGTCTCCAGACTGGACTGGTTAGCGCCCGAGAAAGTTCTCCTCGAAATGAATTATCTACGGATCGCTGTCGTCAAAACCGGGGGCCCTATGGAAACAGAGGCCTGGACCTGGCTGGAGCGCGCGGTCGCGGCGCATCCCTTGCATCAGGCGGCCGCACCAGTGGACCAGCGATGACCGCGCTGCTGGCCAGTGTGCGCAATCTCGCAGAGGCTAGCCTGGTGCTCGAGGTCGGTTGTGATTGGTTAGATCTGAAAGATCCGCAAGCAGGCGCGCTGGGGGCCATCGCGCTATCGGTGGCCCGTGAGATCGTGCAACGCCACGCAGGGAGGTTGCCGATCAGCGCAACGATTGGCGATTGCTGGACCACGCCAGAAGTGATTCCGGCCCGGGTAGAGGTGCTCGCTGAACTTGGCATCGAGTACGTGAAAGTTGGCGTTTTCGCGCGCGACTTGGCGACGGACTTTGCGCAACACCTGCAACACGCGGTGACGCGCGTGCCGCATTTACTCGCCGTGTGTTTCGCCGAAGATCCCCCATCGGCCGCGCAGGTCGCGCAACTGGCCGCGCTCGGGTTACGCGGGGTGATGCTCGACACGGCCGACAAAGCACGCGGTTCACTCGCGACTCTGCTAAAGCCAGCCAAAATTCGCGAGTTCGTCGCGGCCGCGCGTGGCCAGGGTTTGCTGGTGGGACTTGCCGGCAGTTTGCGCCGGCAGGATATCCCGCAGATGCGCGCCTACGGCGCGGATTATCTCGGTTTTCGTGGCGCGCTGTGCGCGGATCACGCGCGGGCGGGTAACTTAGATCGTGAAGCAGTGCGCGAAATTCGTGCGCTATTGATCAATCCGCAAGCGGAAAAGGAGTGGCACCATGGCCTGGCGAGAACGTAAATCAGAGAAGGTCTACAGCGAAGCGGAAACCGCCGCCAAGCTGCAGGCGGAGTTACCGAAGTGGATCTTGAAGGAAGGTTGGATCCGGCGCACGTATAAAACCTCCGGCTGGAAGGGCACCTTGATGGTGGTGAATACGGTCGGACACCTGGCCGAGGCTGCCTGGCATCATCCTGACTTGAATGTGTCTTATGCGTTCGTCACCGTAAAACTGCAGAACCATGCGGCCAAAGGCATTACTGATAAAGATTTCGAATTGGCGCGCAAGATCGAAGACGTCGTGATGTGGCAGCCAGCGCTGGAGGAGCACGGCGCGCTCGAGGGGACGCCGGAAGATCCGCGCTTTAAATATGTGAAGTACGATTAAGCTGCATACACCCTGGCGGAGGCAGGACAGAGCGCCTGCTTCAACGCTCCCCGAAGCGCCCAAAGTGATGTAACAGTGCCGGCATCACCAGCAGGTTGAGCAGGGTCGA
>JANOVQ010000479.1:0-5148 GCA_031417495.1 Pseudomonadota bacterium
GTCAAGTTATCCATCAAACGCTTGAAGGAGCTCGAAGAACGCATCAGCAGCGGTGCGTTAGAGCGGGTTACCAAGCGCGAGGCGCTGCAGCTCCGTCGCGAATACGACAAACTCCATCTGGGCCTCTCGGGGATTAAGGACATGGACCGCTTGCCGGACGCTTTGTTTGTTATCGATGTCGGTTTCGAGAAAATTGCGGTGGCGGAGGCCAATAAACTGAAAATCCCGGTGGTCGCGATCGTGGATACGAACTGCAAGCCAGACTCCATCGATTATGTCATCCCCGGTAACGATGATGCGATTAGCGCTATTAACCTGTATGCCAAGGCGGCCGCCGATGCGGTGATGGACGCGCGCATGACGTTATCAGCCGCTGCGGCTGGTGCGCAGGATGAGTTTGTTGAGTTAGACGAACAGGGAAACCCGATAGTGGCACGTCATGAGGTCGGCGGCGAACGCGGTCTCGATGACGATGCCGCGCGTAAAGCCAAGAAGAAGGTGCTCCCGGCGAAAAAGAAGGTAGCGCGCAAACCTGCTGGCGAGGGCGCTGATGCCCCCGCTGACGAATAAGCGATCTACGTTGCCGGCGAGTGAGTGAGGAGCGCAGGGTCGCGGCTTAGGCGGCCCCGCGCAAATCGGACTGCACGCTTGATCATCATTACCTAGCGAGGAAGTAACTCATGCAAATCAGTGCAGCCGCTGTTAAGGAGCTCCGCGAACGTTCGGGGGCCGGCATGATGGAATGTAAAGGCGCCTTGGTCGCGACCGAGGGCGACCTGGAAGCGGCACTTGAGCATCTGCGCAAGTCGGGTGCGGCCAAGGCCGCCAAGAAGGCCGGCCGGATCGCGGCCGAAGGCGCGGTGATCGTGGCCGAACGCGACGGTGTCGCGGTGTTGGTGGAAATCAATAGTGAAACCGACTTTGCAGCCAACGACGACAACTTCATCCAGTTTGCCAACACAGTGGCGGAGACGATTCTGCATAGTAAGCCGGCGGATGTTGCGGCGCTTTCCGCGCTGCCAGTCGCGGGTGGCACTGACTCGGTCGAAGCTGCGCGCCAGCAGCTGGTGCTCAAGATCGGTGAGAATATCTCGATTCGCCGCTTTGATCTGTGTGCGCCGGCCGGTGCCATCATTGGCGCCTATCGTCATGGCAAGCGTATCGGTGTGCTCGTGGTCGTCGAAGGCGGCACTCAGGAAATTGCCAAGGACATCGCGATGCACGTGGCCGCGAGCAACCCGAGTTGTATTTCGGAGCAGGACGTCCCCCCGGAATTATTGGCCAAAGAACGTGAAATCCGTCTCGCACTGGCCGCGACCAGCGGCAAACCGGCTGACATCGTCGAGAAGATGGTCGTCGGGCAACTGCGTAAATTTGTGTCTGAAATTACCTTGCTCGGGCAGCCCTTTGTGAAAGATCCGGAGACCACCGTCGGCAAATTGCTGGGGAGTAAGGCGCGAGTCGTGAGCTTCACGCGCTTTGAAGTGGGTGAAGGGATCGAGAAGAAAACGGTGGATTTCGCCGAAGAAGTTAAAGCTCAGGCACGGGCGGCGGATTGATTGACGGTGTCTCCGGTGAACCCCGCACAGCTTCGTTATCGCCGCGTCCTCATTAAGCTGAGCGGTGAGGCGCTGATGGGACGCGAGGAGTATGGGATCGACCCGATGATCCTGAATCGGATCGCCGACGAGATTCATGAACTGGTGCGCGCGGGGGTGCAGGTTGCGATCGTGGTAGGCGGTGGCAACATTTTCCGTGGCGCTGGCCTCGCGGCCAAAGGCATGGATCGGGTGACGGCCGATCAAATGGGGATGCTGGCAACGGTCATCAATGCGTTAGCGATGCAGGACGCCCTGGAACGGACCGAGCTGTATGCGCGAGTGATGTCCGCGATCAAGATCAACGAGGTATGTGAAGACTATATTCGGCGCCGGGCGATCCGGCATTTAGAAAAGGGTCGCGTGGTCATTCTCGCAGCGGGGACCGGTAATCCTTTTTTTACCACCGATTCCGCGGCGAGCTTACGTGCCATTGAAATCAATGCGGAACTGATGATCAAGGCGACCAAGGTCGATGGCGTTTATTCCGCCGATCCCACCCTGGTGCCCACCGCGACGCGTTACGACGTGCTCGATTACGATGAGGTATTGGACCGCAAATTGGCGGTGATGGACGCCACGGCCGTGGTGCTCTGTCGTGACAACCGCATGCCGCTGCGCGTCGTCGATATGACTCAGCCGGGCGCTTTTGTGCGCGCGGCGCTAGGCGAAAATGTAGGGACTCTAGTAACAGCGAGTTAGTATCATGTTGCAAGATATTCTCAAAGACACGCAGGCGCGCATGGATAAGTCGGTCGAGAGCCTTAAGCTCGAACTGGCTAAAATCCGCACCGGCCGTGCGCATCCCAGCCTGCTTGATCACATCCATGTCGATTTCTACGGAACCAGCACGCCGATTGGGCGAGCTGCTAACGTGGCAATCGAGGATGCGCGAACGTTGACCGTAACTGCCTGGGACAAAACCATGGTGACTGCGATCGAACGGGCGATTCTGGAATCTGATTTAGGCCTCAATCCCAATACCGCCGGCACCGTGATCCGTATTCCCTTGCCACCGTTGACACAGGAGCGCCGCCGGGACCTCGCGAAGGTCGTGAAATCCGAGGCTGAACAGGCCAAGGTGGCGGTCCGTAATATTCGGCGGGATGCGATGGCAGATCTGAAGGAGCTTCTGAAAGAAAAGGCACTGGCCGAAGATCAGGAACGCAAGGGACAGGAGGACGTCCAGAAACTGACCGATTCGCACGTCAAAAAGATTGACGAGGTGGTGGCGGCCAAGGAACAAGAGATCATGGCCGTCTGATCTCGTGGCGAAGCACCGCGACCATCTGCAGACACTTCCGCGGCATGTCGCCATCATCATGGATGGCAACGGACGGTGGGCCAAGCAGCGTCAATTGCCGCGCATCGCGGGCCACCGGACTGGAGTTGAGAATGTCCGTGCGTTGGTGCGCTACTCGGCCGAGCTGGGGATAGAAGTCCTCACCTTATTTGCCTTCAGCAGCGAAAATTGGCGCCGACCGCCCCTCGAAGTGCGTCTTCTGATGGATCTCTTTGTGCTCGCACTCGATCAAGAAGCGCGACGCCTCCACGAAAATGGGGTGCGCCTGCGGATCATCGGTGATCGCGCCTTGTTCCCGCTCAAACTGCAGAACAGTATCGCTGCGGCAGAAGCACTCACGCGCGACAACCGCGCATTTACGTTGGTGATTGCGGCGAACTATGGCGGCCATTGGGACATTACCCAAGCCGCGCGACGGGTGGTGCAAGAAGTGGCAGCAGGGCGTCTGCAGGAAACGCAAGTCACCTCAGAAGCGATTGCGAAGTATTTGGCAGCCAGCGATTTGCCGGCGCCGGATCTATTCATTCGCTCCGGCGGTGAACAGCGTGTGAGTAATTTCCTGCTCTGGCAACTGGCCTATACCGAGCTTTATTTTACGGACTGCCTATGGCCGGATTTTGATCCCGCCGAGTACGATAAGGCACTGGCCAGTTATGCGCAGCGTCAACGACGGTTTGGCATGACTAGCGAGCAAATTGAACCTGAACGTGGTCAGGAGACCGCGGCGCCAATCGAATGACCAGCAGGCGCTGAGCGTGATGTCTGCGGCCCGCCCCCCTCCCTCGGCCTTGTCTGCCCGCTTGGTCACGGCGGCGATTCTGATTACGCTGCTCCTCGCTATCCTGTATCTCAATTCATGGGTGGCGAGCGCCACCCTGTTTGGCATTTTTCTCGCACTTGCTGGATTTGAATGGGCGACATTGCTTGGTTGGCGTGGATTGCCGCGCCTGTTGTTTGTTGGGTTGCTGTGTGTCCTGTGCGCGCTCGGCAGTCTCCGGGTGGTGCAGGCCACCGTCCTTTCGCCGCTACTGTTGCTTGGCTGTGCGTGGTGGGTGTGGGCGACAGTGGCGGTGATTGCCGCGCAGCTTGGCCGCAGTTTTTTGCCCGCGGGGCGGCTCGCATGGGCCGTGCTGGGTACCCTTGCGTTGGTCCCGAGCTATGTCGCGTTGCTCTGGTTACAAACCTATGATCGTTGGTTACTGCTGGGACTTTTTGTGCTCATCTGGACCGCAGACACGGCGGCTTATTTTGCGGGGAGAGCGTGGGGCGAACGCCGTTTGGCGAGTCAGATCAGTCCCGGTAAAACCTGGGCTGGTGCGCTCGCTGCGGTGGCGCTGGCGCCCGTGGTCGGTGTCGCGCTCGCGCGCTTGCCCAGCAACGCGCAATTGTCGCTTCCCGGCATGGCGGGACTTGCGAGTGTGGTGGTAATCGCGTCAATTGTGGGCGATCTTTTCGAGAGTCTGCTGAAGCGACGCGGCGGGTTCAAGGACAGTGGTACCCTCCTGCCGGGACACGGTGGTGTACTGGATAGAATTGATAGTCTGCTCGCGGCTGCGCCTATTTATGCGGCGGCCCTAATATTGATGGCAAACACACGATGATAGGGATCACAATTCTGGGTTCGACCGGCACGATCGGCGTTAACACGCTCGATGTCGTTGCGCGCGAACCTTCCCGCTTTCAAGTCATCGCCTTGACCGCTAACCGCAATGTTGCCGCGTTGTTGGCGCAATGCCGCACTTGGCGCCCGCCGTATGCCGTGATGGTGGAAGAGGCGGCGGCGCGTGAGCTGCGCGCGGCGCTGCGCGCCGAGCGAATCCCGACTGAAGTATTAAGTGGGGCGGCGGGTCTTGTCGAAGTTGCGCGTCTCCCTGCTGCGCCCTATGTGATGGCCGGAATTGTCGGCGGTGCTGGTCTGCTGCCTAATCTCGCGGCCGCCCAGGCCGGCAAAAGAGTGATGCTCGCGAACAAAGAATCGCTGGTGATGTCGGGCCAACTCTTTATGGATGCGGTGCGTCACAACGGCGCGGAATTGCTGCCGATCGATAGCGAGCACAACGCGATTTTTCAATGTATGCCGCCAGGCTTTAGTCGCGGACTGTCAGAGGTTGGGGTCAGCCGTATATTACTGACAGCATCTGGCGGCCCGTTTCGCACGCGCGAACTAAGCGAGCTGATGTCAGTCACACCGGATCAAGCCTGCGCTCATCCCAAGTGGGTCATGGGGCGCAAAATTTCGGTGGACTC
>JANOVQ010000480.1:0-8126 GCA_031417495.1 Pseudomonadota bacterium
CAAATTCGCTTTCGGCATCGGTCACGCGCCCATTGAGATCCAGCTGCAAGCGCTCGCTGGGCTGCCAACCGAGTTTTAGATTGACGGTGGTGTTGCGGTAGCCATCGTCTTCATTGCCGCGACTTGCGACATTGATACCGCCCGCGTCGAGGTAGCTTAAGCCGAGGCGGCCACGCAAGGTGCCATGAGTGCCGCCAATGGCAAGCGCGCCGTGTTCGGTGCCAAATGCACCGTATTCGGCCTGACCATTAACTTCCAACGGCCGCTTGGCATCGCGCGTAATGATATTGACGACCCCGGCTAATGCATCGCTGCCCCACAGCGCGCTTTGCGGACCACGCACGATTTCAATGCGCTCAACGTCGCTCGCCGTGAGATGGGCAAAATCGAATTCGTCGTTCTGACTAAAATCATTCGCTTCCACGCCATCGATCAACACCAACAGATGATTGCCTTCCGCGCCGCGCACACGCACCTGAGTCTGGGCGCCCGCGCCACCGTTGCGGCTCACCGCGAAGCCCGGCACCCCACGCAGCATTTCGCTCACGTACTGCGGGTTGCGACGTTCGATTTCCGCACGCGTGATCACTGTCACACCACCGCCTGCAATTTTGATTGGCAGAGGGACTCGCGCCGCCGTGACGACGATTTCCTCATTCGCAGAGTTGATTGGAAGGGCTTCAGCCGCCAACGCCATGGTCGGCAGGACACAGAGCAGGAGTAGTTTGCGCATCGCTTGAGCCTCAACGCGCGTTCACGCCCGAACACGCGTTATAGATGAGGTCGCAAGCGGGAAATCGGAGGACAGAACCGGCTAACGCAGTCCCTATAGCACCCCGAGCGCACCCGCCGCGACTCGATTTTTCAGTCGCGATGGGCCGGTCTCCGGGCTCACGAGGACGAACAAGCAGGCCAGCGCCAACTGTTCGCGGGCGTCCGTCTTCCCGTGCACGAAGCACAGTGACTTGGAGGACGCCTATACTCGTCTACCGTTGCGGGGGCAGCGCCGGCCTTACACAGTAACTGTGTGCACCAGCTTCCCGATTATCCTGACGACCAGTAAGGTCACCAGGCACCTATCACGAATTCGCGGCGGAGCCTAACGTCGTGTAGCGACCGTCGTCAAGCAGTTATGCAAAGTGACGGTCAAAAAAAAGGCATCGCACGATCATGCGATGCCCCGATGCTCGGCTGGCGAGATCTTAGGACGCGACTGCGTCTTTTAGCGCTTTCAGTGCAGCAGCGCGTACCGACAGACTGGCCGGACGGGCATCCACTTTCACCATTTCGCCGGTGAATGGGTTGCGCGCCATGCCGGCCTTACGTGCGGCCTTCTTCACGCGGCGCAATTTCACGCCCAGTTCTGGCACACTCATTTCGCCTGATCCACGGCCATTAAGGTGACGGATCGCGTGGTCGCGAGTGGCTGCGAGGACAGCCTGCACTTGTTTCTTAGTCAGCTCGGTCGCTTCGGCGAGCGCCGCTAGGATCTGGCTTTTGGTTTCACGGTCTTTAATAGCTGGTTTCGCACGACTCATAATGTTGTTAATCCTCCCGCAGAGTTTGTACCCCAAAGTGCGCAGGAAAGTAGAGCTGGAATGTTCTAAATCCTTACGCGCTCCATCGCATTGATGATCTTCCTTACCCCGGACCGAAGGCGGCACCGTGTTGATCGGAAGCGCAAAGTTTGCGGTGGCTAATATATCCCTTCGAATGGGTTTTGTAAGCCTTGACAGCTCTATTTTTTCGGCAATTAAAGCGCTTTTTTTAATTTTCTGGCGGGCGATAAAGGGCGAGTATCGCCCGCGCCGGGGAGTCCTGATTACTCGGATCAACGCGGACGAGATCAAGGATCTCAAGATCTCCGCGCAGCTCCGCGAACGGGAACATCGGCGGCACACCGCTATCCGGGAAACTGCGAAAAGCGATCATCAACACATACGGACATTGGCGGAGCAGCGTGCTCGGTGCAGCGAGCGCATGAATCAGATCAAGTCCTGGCCGACGCGCGTAGAACATGACCTGCTCCGGAATCGCGCTTGCGATACAGGCGACCGCTGGCAGTTCAGTTTGCGCATGTTGCAACAGTCGAATTACGGGATTGAAGGCCTGTGCGCGCATCACGGCGGCATCTAACGAAGGTGCCAGATAGCGCGCGGGAGACTGCGTCACCGCGCGGAGCTCGGGCGTCACCGCGAGTGCCAACTCATGTCGCAGTGAGAGCAAACTGGGGGCGGTGAGCAGCAGGAGGACCGCGGGGAGCGCATAGAGCGCCGTGTTGGCGCTCCAGCGCGATGACCGTGCGCTGAAGCCAGCCGCAATCGCACATGCCGCGTAACCAGCCATCAGCGGCAACACCACAAACAGAAAGCGCCGGAGATGATCAGGATGCGGCCAGCACAGAATCAATCCGAGATAAAGCAGGACATAGAGCGCAGCGCATTCCGCGCGGCGCACGCGCTGCACCAACACCACACCAGCGCACACCCCGAGTAAGGCCAGGACGATCCCTACGTGCGGCGCGCCTTGTAGATCGAAACTGCGCGGGACTGCATAAGCGATCGCCCGCAGGTTGATCGGCACGATCTGACGCGTAGCGTCCCACAAGTCCTGTGGCGCTAGTGAGCGGTAGCGCAGATAAGATGCTGCGAGTCCGTGCCAGTCACGAAAAATTTGCCAGCCGAGCAAGGGCAGCCAAGCGCACCACAGCGCCAGGGACTTAGGCCGACGCGCCGCGCGGAGCCAGCTCAAGGTGAAAGCACCCAGCAGCGCGAGCCCAGCCGTACGCGTGAGCACCGCCAAACCACAGCAAATCCCGGCTACCCACCATGCGTTGGCAGTGTCCGGCGCGCGCTGCAGGACATAGAGCGCGCTCAGCGTCAGCACTAGATAGAGAGGCTCGCTCTGGACATCGAGCGCCGTGATAAAGCTGATCGGCAGGAGTGCGCAGCAGAGACTGAGCAGCAGTGCGGGACCGGCGGCGATCCCGAGACTCATGTACCAACGCGCCAACACCGCGAATGAAGCACCCAGCAGACCTGCGTTGAGCATGAGCGCGTTAAGCGGGTTATCGGCGCCCGCGTTGACCATCGCAAGCAGCAAAGGATACAGCGGTGGAAAGGAATACTCGCCGAAGAGGAACCGCCAGTTGAGCGCATCGCTTGCAGGTGCGTGACTCAGCGCGTCTGCCATCAGCAAGTAAATATATCCGTCCGCCAGCAGGCCATCGAAATTGGCGCGCCGCGCCCAACCCGCGAACAAGCCTGCGGTCGCGAGCCCAAGTAGTAGTGGCAAACTCCAAGGCAGAATTCGCGACACGCTCCGCTCACGCACTGGCTTAATCGATCCGCCGAAAATCGCGCTCGCGCGACGCAAGCAAGCGGCGTAACGCTGCGCGCGGCAGCAGGCGCGCGCCAAGCGCAAGCAGGCGGTTCACGCGCCCCGGCACAAAACACACCTCACCACGCGCAACTGCCGCCAAACCGTCGCGGACCACCGTCTCGGCGCGCAACCATAGCCAAGGCGGCAAACGCGCCACCTGCGCACGCATGCCGTTCACATCGTGAAACTCGGTATAGGTAAAGCCAGGGCACAGCGCGAGCACTGCCACGCCCTGCGGCCTCAGCTCAGCCGCGAGGCATTCCGAAAATTTGATCAACCAGGCTTTTGCTGGCCCATACAAAGTATGTCCGGCGCTACCAGGCATATAGCCCGCCAACGACGCGACATTGATGATCGTGCCGCGTCCCCGCGCCACCAGGCGCGGCGCCAGGCGATGGCAAAGTTCAGCCACCGCATTCACCATCACTTGTTGAAAATCTGCGTGGGTGGGCCAGGCATGGCTGAGAAAACTGCCGGTTACTCCATAGCCGGCATTGTTAACCAGCACTTCCAAATCGAGCCCTCGCGCATCGAGCCCCTCTACCAGCTGCGCGAGCGCCTGCGGCTCTGCAAGATCGCGGCATTCAATTGCGACTGTCACGCCGAACCGGACCGCCAGCGTTTGCGCGAGCGCTTCGAGCCGCGCGCGGCGCCGAGCGACCAACAACAAATCGTACCCGCGCGCCGCATACTGCTTGGCGAACTCCGCGCCAAGGCCGGCGGAAGCCCCCGTGATCAAGGCGCATGGGCGTTCCCCCGCGCGTCGTTCAGTCACCGGCGTTCAGCGCCACAAACGCGTCGTGGGTAAACCTGAACGGCGGCTGCACCAGCTCGCTAAGCAGGGTACTGCGCGCAAGGCGATCAAGTACCGGGCCTTTGACTTCAGCGAGCGACAAACTCACACCGCGCGTGCGCAGGTTATGGTTCAACTCGCGCAACCCTTCAAGCGCCGTCAGGTCAATTTGATTAACCCCGGAGAGATCGAGCAATAGCTGCGTAATTCCGGCACGTGCGAGAAGTGCTGCTTCGATGGCGCGCTCCACCGGCCGCGCATTGGCAAAGAAAAGATCCGCATCGATTCGCAACGCAAGCAGATGAGGATAAGTGATCACCTGCGCACGTTTCGTATTGCGATAGTGCACGGTGCCTGGCAGGCGCCCGATTTCGGCAATGTGGGGCATGCTCGCCTGCCACACAATGGTTATCACGGAGATGCCAACTCCAAGCAGAATTCCAAGTTCAATCCCGAGCCCCAGGACCCCCAGGGCAGTGCCGAGATACGCCCAGGCATCGCTGCGCGCGTAGCCCCAGGCATGTCGCAGCACACTGAGATCGATCAGGCCCAGCACGGGAATCGTGATCGTCGCCGCGAGCACCGCGGTGGGTAATTGCGCAAATGCGCCGGTGAAAAAACTCACGACACAGGCCATAAGAACTGCCGCATAGACGCCGGCCAGGGGCGTGCGCGCGCCGGCGCTGAAGTTAACGATGGAACGTGAAAGTCCCCCCGTGACGGGGAATCCTCCCGATAATGCGGCAGCGATATTCGCGGCACCTAGACCGCGCAACTCAGCGTTCGGCTCGATTCTTTCGCGCCGGCGGATGGCCAGCGATTGCGCCACGGACACACTTTCGACAAAGCCGATCATCCCGATGATGAGTGCCGGCAAGAATAGCGCTTGGAGTTGTAGCCAGGTGGGGAGTTGGAGACCCAGGGATGGCAGGCCTGCCGGCATATAGCCGACCACAGCAAAGCCAAAGCGTTGCGCAAGATCGAATCCGGCCGTGAGCGCGATGGCTCCGCACACCAACAGCACCGGAGCCAGTTTTTGCACGACCTCGAGTGCGTTCGCCCCCATGCCGAGGCGTTGCCCAAGGCCCCGCATTATGTGCGGGAGAAGCCACCGTAAAAGTAGCGCACTGGTGCCCACAATGGCGGTGGGCAGATGCAGGCTCGCCCGCTGCTCGAACAACGAGCGCGCGAGCTGGAGTGCGGTGCCACCCTGGCCTTGCAAACCCAACAACGGCTTCAATTGGCCCAGCACAATGAGGATGGCGGCGCCCGTCATGAAGCCTGCGATCACCGCGTGGCTCATGAGGTTCGCGATAAACCCCATGCGCAAAAAACCGCCCAATAGCAACAACACCCCTGACAACAGCGCGAGCCAGCTCGCGAGCAACAGGTAATCCGCGCTACCTGCCGGTGCCAATGCCGACAAGGCGGTCGCGGTCATCAAGGAAATCACCGCCACTGGACCGACGGAGAGCGCGCTGCTCGAGCCGAACACCGCGTAAGCAATGAGCGGCAGGATGCTCGCATACAAGCCCGCCTGCAGCGGCATCCCCGCCAACTGCGCGTAGGCCAAACTCTGCGGTACCAGCATGACCACCACGATGACGGCGGCGCCGGCATCTCGCCCGAGCATGTGCCGAGAAAACCCAGCCCGCCAGGCACTCATCGCGGCGGCGCTCGCTTAAAGGGACTCAACTCTCAGTCGCCAGTCGATAAAGCTTGGCGGCACGCCCGCCGGTGTAACAAAACGCGAGAATTGGCGCCGGTAGATCTGCGATCAGCGCAGAAAATTCTGCCACCGTCTGCGCCGTTATTTCACTCGGCACCACAGGCATGTAAGCGTAGCGCAGGCCGGTGCGCGCGGCGGCGACCGCTAAACTTTCGCTGGTGGGTTGTTGATCACCGCCTTCGAAATCCGGGCGATTGTTGATCACACTACGAAAACCGGCGGCGGCGACCGCCGCGAGATCGTCGGGCGTGAGTTGCGGCGAGGTCGCAAAGTCAGCGCTTTGGTGCGCTAACGTGAGGTCTGTCATATCGAGTCCTTATGCTTGGGGCCACAGTCAGGCCGGCGACCTTAACCAGTGAAAAAGCGGCGCGCAACGCAGGGAGATTGGTCACCGACGCAGCCAATATTAGAACACCGCCATGCCGATCAGCATCGACGTCACAAACACGACTGCAGCAACGCTGCCCGTCGCCATCGCGACCAGCGCAGGCCCGGGACAGAATCCAGCCAGTCCCCAACCCGCGCCAAACGCAAGGCTACCAAACACCAAACGCTTATCGAGCACCCGCGACTGCGGAATCTGCATTGGCGCGCCGAGGACTGCCCGAGTGCGCCCTCTGGCCCAACGAAAAGCGATCGCGGCGACCGTCATTGCACCGCCCATCACGAGCCCTAAAGAGGGATCCCACGCGCCTGTGAAATCGAGAAAGCCAACCACTTTGGTGGGATTGGTCATGCCACTCAGGATTAAACCGACGCCGAAAATCAAGCCGACTAACCACGCACTGAGACTCTGCATCGTGCGCTCCTAGCCTGATCCGAGATGACGTGCGAGCAGAACCACCACGAAACCACTCGCCATAAAACACGCGGTGGCGAGCAGCGAGCGCCGCGACCCACGGGCCAGACCGCACACGCCATGGCCACTGGTACAGCCAGAACCATAGCGGGTGCCAATGCCGACCAGGAGGCCGGCCGCAATCAGCATGGGATAACCAGCCACGTTCTGGGTCAGCGGGAGCGGCGACCACAGCGCGTAGGCAAGCGGTGCCATCAGCATGCCGGCGACGAAGGCAATCCGCCAGGCGAGATCCCCGGGCGCGGGCCGCAATAACCCGCCGAGGACACCGCTAATGCCCGCGATGCGGCCATTGAGCACAAGAAACAGTGCTGCGGCCAGCCCAATCAACAGGCCACCAGCCAAGGACGACCATGGCGTAAACGCAGTCCAGTCGAGCGTCACCGCGTACCTCCTTTGCCCGGTTTGCAATAAAGCTGGTAGAGCGTTACCAGGAGTTTCAGCATTCGCGGCTCGGCAATCTGATAGTAGATATGTTTCCCCTCGCGACGCGTGGCGACCACGCCCTCGGTGCGCAACACGCCGAGCTGCTGCGAGAGCGTCGGTTGCTGAATTCCCAGCATCTCCGCAAGTTCGCTCACACAGCGCTCACCCTGGGTGAGCTGACATAGCAACAAGAGCCGATCTGTATTCGCGAGCACGCGGAGCACACCCGTCGCTTCCGTGGCGGCGCGACGTACTTGACGGAGATCAAATTCGGCAGTGATTCCCATGGCGCACTTTACAGATCGAATTTATATTCTATATTTATATATATTGTTCTTTAAAATATCAACCTCGGAGAGCGCATCGCCATGAGTGCACAATTCAAAGCCTTCTTCGACAAGGCCACTTCGACCTTCACCTATGTGGTCTACGCGGAAAGTGGGAATGGCAGCGCGGTCATCATCGACCCCGTCCTCGATTACGAGCACAAATCTGGACGCACCCGCAACGCGTCGAACGACGCAGTGCTGACCTTCGTGGAGGCGCAACAGCTGCAGGTGGAATGGATTCTGGAAACGCATGCGCATGCCGATCACCTCTCCGGCGCGGGACACTTGCAGGAGATTTTGGGCGGTAAGCTCGGCATTGGCCAACATATCGGAATCGTTCAGCGCACCTTCAAACAGCTCTTCAATCTTGAGTCGGAACTTGCCATAGACGGCTCTCAGTTTGATCGCTTGTTTGAGGACGGCGAAACCTTTTCCGCCGGCAAACTACAGGGCCAGGTGCTAGCCGTGCCGGGGCATACCCCCGCCTGCGTCGCCTACCTGTTCGACGATCTCTTATTCGTTGGCGATACGCTGTTCATGCCGGACGTGGGGAGCGCGCGCTGTGACTTTCCTGGCGGTGACGCACGCACGCTCTACGGCTCGATTCGC
>JANOVQ010000481.1:0-5939 GCA_031417495.1 Pseudomonadota bacterium
GCGCACAGGAAGCGCATGAAAGGTGTGGCCCCAGCATAGGTGGCGCAGGCGAAGTCGAGCAAATCCTTGCTATACAGCACGCCCTCATCGAATTCGCGCAGCACAATCAGATCTTTCCGTTTGAGATCCTCGCGCCATGGATGATCTTCCGGTACGGGAATGTCGTGCGGCACGCGTTGCAAGGTTTCTCCTCGAAATTCCAGATGCTAGGCGCGCGTAATCGCACGCCGCGCCGCCGCCCATTTGCGCGGTTGTTCAACGATTGCCGTGCGAATGCGATTAAGTGCAGGCCGTTCGGGGTGCCACATCCCGCAGGCTAGGAAGCATTCATCAACCCCGATATGAAAATAATACCCGGGGGCATGCACATCGAAATTCGACGCATGCCGAAAATGAATACCGATGTTGGTTTTGTAGGGGCGCTTGTCGTGGGCAAATCGTGTATCGCGATAAATCCTGAAGAGGGAGCCGCCGACCCGCTTCGGAATGCACAGAAAATGCCGCGAGATGCGCCCAAGGGGGGCTGCCATCGCTTCGATGAAATCGAGCGCGGGGGTGATCACCTGGGCTTCGAACTGCGGCTTGTGCGCGTGAAACCACCCGCGATTGTTGTTCTGTGCAAGCCGATGCAGAAATTCCAAAGTGGCAGGCGTGAAGCCCTGCCACTGCGGGGGGCTGCTCGTGACCAGTTTCTTTTTCATGAGGCATCCTCGGACCCTATATCCATAAATTCAGCGAGCGTTTGAACGCGCGGTTTTCCTGCTCCCGCACAGCGCACGATTTCGTGCGGAGAGTCAGCTATGCAGGCAATTGATACGCAAGCGCCGCTTTGTGAAAGGCCCGGACTTCGCGCTGTTCCCACTCCGCAGCGTGCCCCAATTCGCTGGCCAGCAGGTGCGCTACTGCGGGCGCCGCAGTAACAGCCGCCTTGGCATCGAGGAACAAGGTGCGGCTGCGGCGTGCGAGCAAATCCTCGATCGTGTGCGCCATCTCCTCATGGATGGCGATCTTCGCATCCCCCAAGGAATACGCGAAGCCCGGCACCAGCGGGGCGTCATCACCAGTCTCGCCGGAGGTGCTGCGCGCGCCGCGCAGCGCTTCAGGGATCAGCGAACCTCTGACCGGGAGTCTATCTGTTGCGGTGCGTGACGGTGCCGCCGTCAGTCGATGATGCTTAATCGCGGCAGCGACGCAGGTCTCGGCCATACGCCGGAAGGTGGTCCACTTGCCACCGTACAACGAGATCAGCCCCGACTCGGCAATGGAGAGTTGATACTCGCGCGAGACCTTGGCGGTCCCGCCGCTACGGGTGTCGCCTGCCAAGGGGCGAACCCCGGCGAAACATGCCAACACATCTTTGCGCTGTGGGGCGCGGGTGAGATAGCGCGCGGTGACCGCCAGGATTTGCGCGATTTCCTCCGCGGTGGGTTGCACGGGATCGTCGACGTTAGCCGGCACATCGGTGGTGCCGAGGATTAGGCGGTCATGCCAGGGAATCGCAAACATCACGCGCCCGTCGGGTGTGCGTGGCATGAGCAGCGCCTCAGCGCCAGGCCAAAATTCGCGGCTCACCACCACATGACTGCCCCGACTGAGGGTGATGGTCGGCGTGGCCTGTGCCGAATCCATGGCAGTGACTTCCGCGGTTTGTGGGCCGCCTGCGTTAATCACCGCGGAACCCGCGATCTCGTAGGTTCGCCCGCTGCAGCGATCCTCAAAAACGATGCCTTCAATTTGCCCCTGGTGACGTTTACGCAACGCCACCACGCGTGCGTAGTTGAGCACGTTAGCGCCCAGCGCGACCGCGCGCGCGAGCACCGCCAGCAGCAATCGCGTGTCATCGAATTGTGCATCGTGGTAGCGCAGCAAGCGGGGGTCTCTGGTCCGCAGCAACGCCGCTACCTGGGCGCCATTGGTGGCGCCGTTCGGCGGCGTTTTACGGCTTCCAGCCAGGGTCTCGTACAGCGCAAGACCGAGCCGATACTTAAGGTGCTCGAGCAGCCCCTGGGTGGGGATCAGGAAAGTCAGAGGGCGCACGTGGTCCGGCGCATTGGCGAGCAACAGCTGGCGTTCGCTAAGCGCTTCACGCACCAGGCCGAGCTGGCCTTGCGCGAGATAGCGCACCCCGCCGTGAATCAGCTTGGTGCTGCGGCTCGAGGTGCCCTGCCCAAAATCATCGCGTTCCACTAACAAAGTGCTGAGGCCACGGCTGGCCGCATCCCAGGCGATCCCAGCTCCAGTGGCGCCGCCGCCGACGATGATCAGATCGTAGGCCGGGCGGGCACTGCTGATGAAAGAAAGGAGTGCGGCCCGTGTCATGCGGGTAGCCAATGCTGCGCCCGTGCGACTGCAGCACGCCAGCGTGCATGGTCTGTCTCGCGCGTGGCGGCGGGCACGGGATGGGGCGTGATCAACACGGTGTCCGCGCTGGTTAACGCCGTGATCGCCGCCAAATTCGGCCACCACCCACAGCCGAGGCCGGCCAATGCCGCTGCGCCGCGCGCGGTGGTCTCCAGGTCCCGCGGCTGCTGCAAAGTACAGTGGAGGAGATCGGCCTGCAGTTGCATGAGCAGTCGATTGTGCGATGCGCCCCCATCCACTTTGAGCTGCTGCAAGGGAGTTCCCGTGTCGCTCGCCATGGCTTCCAGGACATCCGTCACCTGCCACGCAATCGCCTCCAGCGCGGCGCGCGCGATATGCGCCTTGGTCGTCCCGCGCGTCATCCCGATCAGCAGGCCACGGGCCGCTGCATCCCAGTACGGCGCGCCGAGACCGGTAAACGCCGGCACCATCACCACGCCGCCGCTATCCGGCACGGAAGCGGCGAGCGCTTCAATTTCGGCTGCTTCCGCGATGATCCCAAGCCCGTCGCGCAACCATTGAACCACCGCACCGCCCATGAACACGCTACCTTCGAGGGCGTATGCCCGTACCCCGTTCAACGACCAGGCGACGGTGGTTAACAGCCGTGCACGTGAGCGGGCGATCCGCGCGCCGGTTTGCTGCAGGATGAAGCACCCGGTGCCATAGGTGCATTTAGCCTCACCCGGGTTGAAACAAGCCTGACCAAACAACGCGGCCTGTTGATCGCCGGCGATCCCGGCGAGGGTCGCGGTCACCCCGGGCAAACCGGAGATTTCGCAGAGCTGGCCGCTCGAGTCGACGATGTCCGGAAGGATCTCGCGCGGGATATTCCACAGCTTCAGCATTTCCTCATCCCACTCGCCGCGCGCCAGGTTGTAGAGCATGGTGCGTGAGGCATTGCTCGCGTCGGTGAGATGATGGCGTCCGCCGCTCAGCTGCCAGGCCAACCAGCTGTCGATGGTGCCGACCGCCAGTTCGCCGCGTCCGGCCGCCACCCGAGCTCCGGGGCAGTGGTCCAATAGCCAGGCGATCTTGCTGGCGCTGAAGTAGGGATCGAGCACTAGTCCCGTGGTGGTTTGTAGCGAGGGTTCGATGCCGGTAGCGCGCAAGGTCTCGCAGGCGGCGGCGGTCCGCCGGTCCTGCCAGACAATCGCGCGCTGCAGAGGCGCCCCAGTGCGCCGATTCCACAGCACCACGGTTTCGCGCTGATTCGTGATCCCCACCGCCTTGATTGCGGCGGGCCGCAGCCCGGCGTTCGCGATTGCGGCCAAGGCCACCTCGCGCTGCGCGGCCCAAATTTCACTTGCGTCGTGCTCCACCAGACCCGGCGCCGGAAAGTGCTGGGTCAGCACGCGCTGCGCCCGGCCTACGACCTGCAGCGCCTCATCGTAGACAAAGGCTCGTGAGCTGGTTGTGCCTTGATCGAGCGCGAGCAGGTAAGCCATAGGAAAAGTATAGGCCTTACAGCGGTCGGCTGGCGCAAGAGGTCGGAATTAAGAAATTAACTACTTCGTTTGGGCGATGCTGAACGGGGCGTCGGTCCTTACACTTGCTCCCGCACAGTGGAGGGGAGATGTGACAAGCAATTGGCGCGTCACCATTGTTGAGCGCATGCAAATGCGTTTGGGCCGCAAGGTCCGCGTGCCCCAGTACTGCCTGACCTTTGCGCCCAGGGTTTCCTGGGCGCGCGTTTTCACATAGCCCGCCACAAGTTCTCGTTTTCCTCAAGTTCATGCCACCTGCCGACGTTACAGCGTCATGGGTATTCATTCTCTGCGCGATCCGCGCGTCGAAATCTTCATCGGGATTACAGCCGTGGCTGTGGCGAGCTGCGTTGCCCGGCCGTTCGCGCTGGTGCCCTTATTGATTTGGGCGCTAGGCCTCGGGACTTTACACGCACTTGCGATGCTCACCGCGCGACGGCTGGACTGCAGCGACGAAGCGCGCTTCTTGGCTGTCCTCGGCGGCTGGGCCGTTGGCCTCGCCGAGCTGCCGGCTGGTCCCCCGCTATGGTGGGGCATGGGCGCATTCCTGTGTGCCATTTCCGCTAGTTTGCTGGCGAATCGGCGCCGCGCGGTACAGTCTGAAGGAAGACTGGCGCAAGAGCAGGCGATGCGCCAGGAAGCAGAAGCGGCGTTCCTGCAGGCCATCGAAGAAATCCGCAGGCTGCGCATTGACGTGAAAACTGGCGGCGATGTGCATCAACAATTGAGCACCGCCTTGCAGGAGACCTCCGGCGAGTTGCAGGTTTTGCGCAGTAAAGCCGACGCACTCTCCCACACCTTGCAGCGAGTGATGCCCTTCGAGGCCGAATCCGGCTTGTTGAATGCCGCCAAATTTGGCGCGGTTCTAAAGCGCGAGGCGGCGCGCATGCAGCGCCAGGAATTACCGCTCACCCTGGTGTGCCTAACGCTCGATCACTTCGCACACTACGAGCACAGCCACGGGCGCGTGCTTTATGAAGCCGTCATTCGGCGGGTCGCCGAAGTGTTGCACAAAGCAGGTAACCGGCCAGGCGATGTGGCGGGCCGGTTTGCTGAGCACAAATTCGCCCTGCTCTTTCCGGAAGCCGAACACCACCACGGCTTGCAACTCGCGGAGACCGTGCGTGCGCGGCTTTATCAATTGGGCGTGCCCAACCGGGATTCGCCACTCGGCGTGATCACCGCCAGTTTAGGCACGGCGACGATTCTGCCGAGCAGTGACACCACCGCCACCACTTTGCGCGAACGCGCGGAGGCCGCGCTGTATGAAGCGAATTTCCAAGGTGGCAATCGCTGTGTCCGCTTCCGAACCGCCCAGACGATCAATATCGAGCATTGGGATATTCACAATGAAGGCGTGCTGACCCTCGAGAGCCTGCGCCACAAGCTCGCCATTCTTGGTTACGACGGTCACCCCAAACGCTTCAAGCCCGGGGTAGCCGGGCGTGAACGGCGCGTCACCTTAGATTCCATTGAGGCCGTGATTGAAGGCACCCTGCAGGTGATGTTCGAAGGGGAGGCGCGGACTTTGCACCCCGGTGACTGTCTCTATCTTCCGCAAGGCACGGTGGCGCGCGAAGAGGTGGTGGGTGGCACTGCCGTGTTGTGCCTGCAGGGCACGCGCGCGTAGTTGGGCTAGGGGCTGTAGTCCGCAGCGGAACGGCTGTGCAAGCGCGCTGAAGCGAGACTTTTCTGTAGCATTTTTTACTGGATTGTGGCAAAGCTGCGCCGCAGCCATTGCTGGCTCGCTGGCGCGGGACGCACGCGCTGGTCAGTCGGCGGGCCAGTCGCTGCCAATGCGCGGTATTGTCACTCCGTTATCCAGTGAAAGGACTCTCATGAGGTGTGCGTTAGCCCTGTTGACCGCTGTCATCTTGAGCGCCTGCGCGACCAACCAGCCCATTCTTTATTCGAGCACAGGCAGGGGCGGCGACACGGCGATTGCTGAGTGTCACCAGTTGGCGGTGGCCGCCGGCGCGCAACCCACCGGAGGCCAGGTGGGCAACGCCGCGCGCAGTACGACCAAGGGCGCCGCCCTTGGCGCCGCGACTGGGGCAGTTGGAGGTGCCCTGGCCGGGGCCCCAGGCCGCG